>CAVGUA010000146.1:0-2056 GCA_963632335.1 Parabacteroides goldsteinii | reverse complement strand
TCATTTAATCTCTTCTTTCTTTCTAACTCTTAGATTTTAACATAAAAAAATTAGAATTTGCTTAAATAGTGTAACAACTACAAAGCCAAAATAAAATCGTGTATTTATTAACTACACGATTTAATAACACAAGTTATTCTTTAGACAATTCCGCAAATGTTTCGCAAAGTATCAAGACGTAAAATTGGTAATCCGCCTGAAACAGCAGCAAGTTGATCTTCACTTAATTCTGCCTCACTTAATACCTTTTTAAGCTCGACAAGATCTCCTTCCTTTAGTTCAAAACCAAATTCTTTTGCCTTTGCGAATAATGCTTCCTTACTAGCAACCTTAGAAAGTGCGCCAGCAAGTTCTTCGTTTTCGCTAAGTTTCTTTACAAACTCTTTAACATCTAGCATATATAATCCTCCTTGATATTAGTTAGTAATAGTATATTATTGTTTTTACAAATTTTATAAACAAAAGTTATACCAAATGTTACATATAAACTACACAATTTAACAAAACTATCTAATCTTACTATTTGAATTAGTTAATTTAAAATTCAATTTTAATTTACCACTCAAGTTCATTGCAGCAGAATTTAAATTAGATTTTGGACCAAACTTTCCACCTGAAACAGCAGCAAGATCATCATCACCTAATTCTAATTCGCCTAATGCCTTTGTAAGTGTAACAAGATCTTCTTCCTTTAGTTCAAAACCAAATTCTTTTGCCTTAGCCAACAATTCTTCCTTACTTGCTACTTCAGAAAGTGCAGCAGCAAAATCTTCATTTTCACTAAGTTTCTTAACAAATTCTTTAACGTCCAACATATGCTTAACCTCCTTTTAAATTATTAGCATTTTCTTATCTACAAAATAATAAATATAATTCTTTAAACCATCCTACTATCTTTTGGACTTGCAGGTCTTATACCACCAGAAACATTTTCAAGTTCGTCTTCGTTTAATTCAGATTCATTAACTGTTTTTGCGTTTTCTTCTAAATCTTTCGCAAAATCACTATCTTCTTCAAGTTTTTTGTTTAATTCTTTTAAATCAGTCATCTTTAATATCCTTTTTAAAAATTTTTATTTCTAGTAGAACCATGCGAGTAAGGCTTTGGATAGCCACCGGAAACATTTTCAAGTTCGTCTTCGTTTAATTCTGATTCATCAATAGTATTTTTGTTTTTATCCAAATCTTTCACAAAGCTACCGTCTTCTTTAAGTTTTTTCTTTGATTCATTTAAATCAGCCATCTTTTATACCTCCATTTAAATCGAATTATTTATATTACCATCTAAGACCTATACACTTTTTATTAAAAGGTTATTTGATTTAAATTATTTTAACATTAATGCTACAGCTATTAATAAAGAATTTTCTAAGACCCACTATAATCAACGCGTTGACGATTAACAAGTTCCGCAAAATATCCACCTTTGTTTAAAAGTTCATCAAAGGTACCATCTTCTACAATCTTGCCACCATCTAACACGATAATACGATCACAGTGTTTAATTGTAGATAAGCGATGAGCGATAACAATCCTAGTGCATTTTAATTTATCTAAAGATTCGGATACTTTTTTCTGTGTAATATTATCAAGAGCTGATGTCGCCTCATCAAACATCAAAATCTTTGGTTTAGGGGCAATGGCTCTGGCAATCATTAAACGTTGTTTCTGTCCCCCTGATATGCCACCAGTTCCTTCGCCAATCATTGTATACATACCCATTGGCATTTGTCTTATATCATCAGCAAGGCCGGCAATTTCGGCAGCTTCCCATGCTTCATCCATGCTTAACCAAGGAGCAGATATTACAATATTTGAATAAATATCGCCTTGGAATAGTTTTCCATTTTGCATAACAACGCCAATTTTTCTTCTTAGTGATTTTAAATCAATAGAAGAAATATCTTTATTGTCAAAGTAAACAGCGCCCTTTTCTGGTTTTTCAAAGCCTAATAATAAACGCATTAAAGTTGACTTACCACAACCTGTTTTACCTACGATGGCCACATATTGTCCAGGTCTAATTTTTAAAGATAAGTTTTCTAAGATATAAGGCA
>CAVGUA010000145.1:0-2133 GCA_963632335.1 Parabacteroides goldsteinii | reverse complement strand
ATCTATGTGTCTTTTTTTATGTCCTAAGTGGACACTTACTTTTTCAATTTATAATCGCTTGTCTATCTTTTTATATTTTTTTAATTAGTGTTTTAATTGAACTGTTATCTTCTAAAATTTCTTCTAAATAATCACTATAGTATGTAGAATCATCTTTTAGACTTAACAGTTCTTTCATTCTTTGGATGGTTGATGCAGGTATATGAGATTTATTCATATCTTTTATAATTAAATTAGTTAGTAAAATATAAAACTGATAATTATTTAGTTTTTCAAGTTCTTCTGTACTTCCAACATCTAATACCCTATATTTACTTGGATCTGTTAAATATAGTTTTCCATTGAATGTTGTGTTTTCTGGATTAATTCCGTTTAATAATACTTTTTTATCACTCAATGTTCTAATGTCATCTTCTATTATTTCTACATTTCTTATTAATTCATCTGTTGGACAATTAATAATTTTCTTTTGTCTTGGATCTTTTTTTACCAGTTTCATAGAATAACCTTTAAAACCATTGTTATAGAATAGTAATTTATTTGGTAATATTATTCTATCGGTTCTTATTCCTGTTAAATATTTTGCTGTTTCTAAATCAATTATATCTTCTGCATAATTATTAAATACTTTTATTGCGTAACCATTACATTTAAAAACATTTCCTGTTTTTCCTTGAGCAATTCTTGTAAATTTCTTTTCATTAAGATTTATATCTTTATTTTCTAACCTGTAACCCATAAAGCCTCCATATTGGCTATATTATACCATGTATTTTTATTTTTTGTAAAAATTTGATATAAATTTAGCAAATTCATAGAGAACGATGTTACTTTTATTAATTGCAAAGCTTTTTCCTATTGCTTTTCCACCTATTGTAATTGATGCTATTATAGCAGCTACTGTAATTGATGTGAATAATGTATTGAATTTAAATTGAGTTACTAATATTGCATCAATTGTTGTTCCTGCGGCACCTGATATGATACCACATACGTCACCTATAACGTCGCAACAAAAGCTTGAAACTTTATCAGCATTTTTTTTGAATTTAACTGCAACATTTGCTCCTTTTACTTTTCTTGAACTCATAGAGTGGAAAACCGTTTCGTCAGCTGTTGTTACTGATACACCTATGATATCAAAAAATATTCCAAGGAATATAAAGAATAATGTTACTAATATTCCTAACCATAATGATAAATTTGGTATTGTCATTTCAGATATAAAAGATAATGTGAATGATGTTAAGAAAGCAACTATTACTACTGTTGCAATCCATTTTTTATCAACATGTTCTTTTTTTACTTTTTCTTTTTTCTTGGTTACCTCAATTAAATTTTCTAATTCATTTTTTTCTTTTTGTTGCTTTTTCAGCATATACTTATACTCTCCTTCATATATAAAAAAAAGTAGTTAAACTACTTTATATTCAATTTAATTGTTTGGCTATCAAAATAGTAAACTTTGGGCCTTAGGTCAAGTAGGATTTCCCTAATTCTTACATATCCGTTACCAGATAAGCGGTTCCCCTTTACAAGAATTAATATGTCGTCTCCGATTCATACGACTTGATTGCCACTTAGTGCCCACTGCAATCCTATATTGAAGTACACCCTAGGAGATTTCCTCTCCAACACTTTATTATTAGTCCTTTTTTGCAAAAATAATTTCAGAACGCACATTTATATGAGCGGCCTGTTCATATAAACTTGATCATTCATCCCAATATTTTCACTCAAGACAGGCTACGCTGTGGATAACTTTCGCCACCGCACAGGTTTAATCCTATTACGTACTAAATCCATCAGTATTCACGTATAGGTTTAGCACAAAAATAGGTCTCCACGGATAGTGGGTCGGGATTCATATGCCATTATGAGTCGCCCAGTATCCTTCATCTCCAGCATCCACCCCAAACTGGGCGTAAGAAGCAGACACCAAAGGTTTCACAGATATGCCCTTTAACGAATTTTTAAGCTCGTCTTCCTAATAAAGTAATTGACTAGAATAATGTGCCATCAATTACGCTTCTAATTATATCACTTATTTTGTATTTTGTCAAATTTCGTGGCTTTACTGTTAATCCTTTTTTAAAATGATACCTTATCATTATTAGAAATGATACCTCGATA
>CAVGUA010000144.1:0-2170 GCA_963632335.1 Parabacteroides goldsteinii | reverse complement strand
TACAATGAGTTTAGTTTTCTAGGGCAGGGTTAGATTCCCGATCGGTGGTATACCCCACGAGCGTTATGCAGAACTTGTGCGATTCAAGTGGCGACAGTATAGTCTGGATGGAAGGAGATTTTTTATTTTATGAAAACTAATAAAAAAATGCATTTTATTGTATGTGTAGCTATTCTAAGTGCGCTAGCTGGAGTTTTAATGTTGATTGAATTTCCACTACCTATTGCGCCACCATTTTATAAGGTCGACTTATCAGATGTAGCAGCACTTATGGGTGGTTTTGTCTTTGGACCTTGGGCAGGTTTATTAATATGTCTATTAAAGGTTTTGATTTCGATTATCTTAAATGGAACCACAACAGCTTTTGTGGGTGAATTTGCGGCCTTTTTAATGGATGGAGCCTTTGTCTTTATGACAAGTCTAATCTTTAAAAAAGACAACAGTTTTAAAGGCACTATTGTTTCTTTATGTTGTGGTGTTTTAACTTTGATGCTAGTAGCGGCAATTGCTAACTATTATTTGATGATACCGGCTTATGTTAAGTTTATGAACTTCCCACTTGAGGCCATTGTTGCCATGGGCAATGCGGTCAATGGTAATGTAAATTCTTTGCTGGGTTTGGTGCTATTGTGTACAGTGCCATTTAATCTAATTAAGGGTTTAATTATTTCAATAATCACTTATGTTTTATATAAGAGAATATGGCCACTATTAAAAAACAAGGACTAATCATTGTCCTTGTTTTCTGTTTTGGTTTTAACTTTCTCTAAGAAATCAATCATCTTATCAAGACCTTTATCCGCAACATTTAAGGCAGTAAGTTTTACGTCCTTAATTGTTTTTTGTGTTTCAGGCTTGTTGATGAAATCGACAACAGAATCTTTAATGTTGGTGGCCATCTTAATTGCGCCTTGAACATTTTCGTTTTCAACAAATTTTTCCATTGTTGACTTATAACTGTCATCTTTGATTTTTACATATTCTGCATCTTCGCCTGGTTTGATTTCTTCAAATTTCTTATAAGCGAAGTCAGCAGCTTGTTTGCATTTTTCATCTACGCGATCTAAGAACTTGTTTAGTTCTTCCTCGTTGTTAATTTGTTCGACAACATTTTTAAGCTTCACTGAAGCCTCATCAATTGTGTCGATAGTCTTTTCTGAAATAGTGCGAATCTTGACAGCTTCTTCTTCAGTTGCGTTAGTTAATTTTCTATCTGCCGCTTCTTTGATATCGCTGACAATATCTTGCATATTTTTTATAGTTTCATCAAATCTACTCATATGCACCTCCGTAATAATTATACTATTTATTTATTGTATAATTACTACTATGAGAAGAAGAAATGGATTTGGTTTTGGATTATTTGGCTTAATTGCGTTATTTGCGATATTTGGTGATTTAGTTGCTGGGCTTGCAGGACTTATTGTGATGCTTATACCTCTTGGGGCAATAGGTTTACTAATCTACGCAATTACTAAGGGTAGTGGCAATAATAATAAAAACAACAATAATACAAGTAACAGTACTAATTACTTTAACAACAATAAAAACGTCAAGGCCTATAATCTAAACAATGCTGATATAAACAAAATCGATAAGAAATTAAATAACTACTTTAAGAAGAATATATCCCTTCCTGTTGTCGATGGCATATCTTTAACAACCCAATCAGGCAAGTTTACAACTGTTGATCAATTATATTTAACATATAAAGAAGAAAAGATTTGTAAATTATGTGAATTTAGAAATCAATATGGTGATGTCTATAAGAAAATTATGGACTTATTGTTGGTGTTCGCTAATAAGGGTGATGATGTTTTAAAGGCTGAGGTTAAAACCGAAGAAGTTAAACCTGCTAAAAAGCTTAGTGATGCTGATAAGTATATCGATGAAATCAATAAGTTAAATGATGCGATACCTCAAGAAGAAATTACTAATGGCTTATATCAAACCTGTGATTTGATTAAGCAAGTTGATTTATTAAGTGAAAATCATAAAGACAATAATAAGATTACTAAACTATATGATTATTATTTGCCAATTCTTGTTTCGGCATTAGAGAAATATAAGAAGCTTCAGGATTCTAAGGTTAAGGGTGATGACTTTTATCAAACAGAGGCTGGTTTAATTAAGACTATTGTGTTAATTAATGAGGCTTTAAAGACAATTT
>CAVGUA010000143.1:0-2215 GCA_963632335.1 Parabacteroides goldsteinii | reverse complement strand
AAATATGCATTAGTCAAATATATTATTAATACATTATATTGAAAATCTAAATTTAAAATATTAGATTAAGTAAATATTCATTTATATAGTAGATTGTTTTATAATCTTAACGAAGGAGAGGATTTGATATGGCTAAATGGTTTAACAAACAACCAAGAATTTTACAAATTCTTTTACTCTTAATTCCTGGTGTTAACTGGGTTGTAGAAGTTTTGGTTCGTTGGGATAATGCAATTCATAAAGGCAGTGTTCTAAGACTTATTATTGCTATCTTAGTTACTGTGGCTGGTATAGTTTGGGGCTGGGTTGATGTAATCTGGTGCTTAATTTTCCATCATATGACATTTGCTGGTAACTAATAGAACTTAAATTGGTCTGTCATTCGTGACAGGCTTTTTTATTGCTGTGGTTCGTATAAAAATCATTAATGAAAATCTAAATTCCAATAATGAATATGCTCTAATATTTTTATCATGTTTCATTTTCCAACAAATAAATATCGTTTGTGTTTATTTGTATTTGATAATAAAATTAAAAGCAAGAGAGGTTTTCATATGAAAGTAACTGATACTTTTACTGGTGGAAAGGTACCAAAAGGTACAAAATTTTTATATCCAGCAGGGACTATTTGTCGTGATGCGGCATACCAACTTGTTGCATTGTTTTTCTTAACTTTTGTACAATTTTGTGCGCCTTTAGGTTATGGTTGGGAATGGAATATTGCAAGTGGTGCTGTAAGGAATGATTCTTTGTATTATGCTCAAATGGGCGTAATAACAGCAATTATTGTTGTTCTCAAAATTTGGGATGGTTTTAATGATCCAATTATGGGATGGATTATTGAAAAGACTCATTTCAAAACAGGCAAATATAAACCATGGATTTTGATTGGTGGTTTAACTAATGCTGTTGTTTTATATTTAATGTTCACTTTAAGACCTGGTGGATGGTTTTATGTAATTGCTTTTGGCTTATTTTATTTGTTATGGGATTTTACATTCACAATGAATGATATAGGTTATTGGAGTATGCTTCCAAGTTTATCAAGCGAAGAAAAAGAACGTAATGATATTACGACTCTCGTGAGTATTTGTGCGTCAGTTGGCGCTTTTGCTGCTGGTGGAATTATTCCAATGGTTGTTGCGGGAAATGCCGTTCAAACTTATTCGATAATTGCATTAATTATTTCAATCTTATTTGCGATTTCTCAAACGATTTTATTCTTCTTTTGCAAAGAACATGCTAGAGATGATGGAATTAAAGAAGAGGAAGCTAAATTTACAGACATGTTCAAAATCTTGAAAAATAATAGTCAAGTTAGAGTTACAACCATTGTCATGTGTGTTTATTATATTGGTTCTGAAATATTAAATGGTTTTGGATTAAATTATTTCTATTATATATATGGATATGGAACTGGTGGAAGTATCATGACTTACTTTACAGTTGCTTATGCTTTAGGGACAATTATTTCTCAATGTTTATTCCCATTATTGATCAAAAAATTTAACCGTAACCAATTGTTTAGGATTTCTTTCTATTTTTTATTAATAGGTTATATTTTATTTTTCCTCTATGATTTGCCATTAAATAATGATGGGTTCGTTCTTGGATTTTCAGAATATGTAAAAGCAGGAACAGGGCTAAAGTATTTGGATATTGCTATTTTGGCTTTATTAGGTGTTTTAATATTTGCAGGACAAGGTGTTTTCTATTTGATTTTAATTGTTATGATGACTAATACTATTGAGTATAACGAATACACAACTGGAGAAAGAAAAGAAGCTGTTATATTTTCGTTAAGACCATTAACTGCTAAAATCTCGAGTGCTGTTATGAATGGAGTTACTTTTATTGGTTTATCTGCAACTTCGTTATATTCAATTAGTAGTGGAATTAGTGATTTAGAAGTTAAAAAGGGTTTAGGTGAAATAAGCGAAAGTGATGTTATATCTGGTGCTGATAAATTTATTGAAAATATTAATTTTAATCAACTTGTTTGGCTAAAATTCCTTATGTGCATCGTTCCATTAGCTTTGTTTATTGTTTCTTATTTGTTGATTAAAAAGTTCTATTTTATCGATGAGAAGTATTATAAAAACATGTGCGATGATATTGCTAAAAAGAAAGCTGTAGAAGAAAGTAAAAAGTAGATTTATCTAACCTAAACTTTAAATAAAAACTTACTCTAAAAAACTAGATATGCCAAATTGTT
>CAVGUA010000142.1:1054-2339 GCA_963632335.1 Parabacteroides goldsteinii | reverse complement strand
ATATTTATACTGTTTGGTGTAATTCTCTTTATTCTATGTATCGGCGGATGCTTTCGCTCTCGCAGATATACTTTAGAAGAAGGCGAATATTTTTCGGTAGATTCTTCTTTCGGGCATAATTCCAAAAAAGATGATTCACTGAATAAAAGTGGAATAGAAAATGATTCTGATATTTTTTATTCAAAAGTAAAAGTACAGTTATGCAGTATAAATAAGCAAACGTATTTGAACTCTAACGGCGTAAACGTAATTTATGATGCTATTGAAGAAACGGAATCATTAAAATATTATTCTTTTTCTCTGCATGTATATATAGATGAATCAGATGAATTTTGCAAAATTGATTTAGCTGAATTTGAATGTGTACAATTTGGAGATCCGCATATACCCCCTTATTACGTAGCTCATCCGATAGACGAAATAAATAATTGCGATATTGATGAAGTTCAGTTTTCGTATAACACTTTACAATTTAGAGGCTGGAATATCATAATAATTAAAGGCGAACAATCTGAAGTATATAATTTGTCTAAGTACAGCAGTATTACGGAAGGAGAATATATATCCGAAATAGACGAAAACAAGGTCGATAAATATCCTTTTTCAAAGCTTAAATTGCGTATATATAACATAGATAAACAAACGTATTTAGATTCAAACGGAATAAATGTATTTTGTGACTATACCAAAGGCAGCAATGAACAAAAATATTATTCATTTGAATTGTTTTTGTATATAAATGATCTTGAGGATTATTTAAAAATTAATTTGTCAGAGCTTAAACATATAGAAAGATGTGTTCAAGTTTATGCTTCTTCTCCGATTAATTCGGAAGATTGCTTTAATATCAGATCTATTACTTTCTGGTATAGTAGACCTTACGAAGTAATAATTGCACAAAATAATGAGCATCAATTTTATGATTCTTACACTTATAAAATCACATTAAATACCTAATTTAAAAATAGGCGACTGTAAAAGTCTAAACGAAAACGATAGCAAAACAAGAAAAGAGAGACAAAACGAGTTATGAAGTAAAAAATGCTATCGAAATCGGAAAAAGTGTATAAAAAAAACAGGCAGGTGACTGTCCGGAAAGGAGAATATGAGATAAAAAGGTTAACAAGCCATAAGCTTAAGGGATAAGTTCGTCAAGGTTGATGTATTCGTCTAAGAGAGAAACAATTTTGCAATCTTGTTTTTCCATAGAGTCGAATACTTGGTTGTAAATGTCTTCGAAGGATATTTGCACATTCTTAATTCGCATGATTTTTTCTCCGTTTTT
>CAVGUA010000142.1:0-1044 GCA_963632335.1 Parabacteroides goldsteinii | reverse complement strand
ATATTATACCACAAAAACGGAGAAAAATCAGTTGTTTTAACATCAAAAAAGCCTTTTACCGATTGACTTTTTTGACTTTTACAATCGGCTATAATTTAAAAAAGTAAGGAGAAAGATTATGAAAAGATTTAGCAAAATATTTATACTGTTTGGTGTAATTCTCTTTATTCTATGTATCGGCGGATGCTTCCGCTCACGTAGTTATACTTTAGAAGAAGGCGAGTATGTATCAGTATACTCTATTCCCATGTGTGAAATAGAGAAAGATAATTCTATAGATGAAATTAAAGTGGAAAACAATTCAAATAGTATTGTGGGTAACCATTTTTTTTAAGTATTAAATTACAACTATTTCATATAGATGAACAAACGTATTTGAATTCGAATGGCATAAATGTAATTTGCGACGTTAATAAAAAATTAAAAATTCAAGTTATTATTCCTTTGATTTATATCTATATATAAATGAATTAGATGAATATCGAAAACTTGATTTAGCCGAATTTGAGTATGTAAAATTTGCTGAGCCTCAAAGGGTTCCTTATTATTTAACCCATTCGGCTAACGAAACGGAAAATTACAATATTGAAAAAATTAAATTTGGTTATGACCAACTTGAACGTTGGTATATTGAAATTTCGCAGAATGGTAAAGATGAAAAATATGTTTTATCTTTATTTGATAGTTTTATAGAAGGTGAACGTGTTTCAATTCATACCTTTAAATTTTATGATGAAACAATAGATGAAATTTCAAAAATCAAATTACAATTATTTCATATAGATAAGCACGCATATTTAAATTCAAACGGGATAAATGTAATATGTGATGTTACAAATGAATCGGAAGAAGAAAAATATTATTCTTTTGTTATATATATTTTTTTAGATGAAGTAGGTGAATATTTAAAAATTGACTTACCTGAATTTAAATATCCTGCTGAAACGCCACAATTTTATTACATTAATTTTATGGACGCAAAATCTAATTATGGTATTCAAAGAATTGAATTTCAATATGCAAAACCTAATATCTATATACATA
>CAVGUA010000141.1:0-2439 GCA_963632335.1 Parabacteroides goldsteinii | reverse complement strand
CTAACTGGACATGGTCTGAGACTAAGAAAGCATGTGTATATAGAGTAACTAATACTAGTGCTAAGTAATAATAATTAACAATTTGCTAATCAACATGAAGAGCTGCCGAATAAAGGTGGCTCTTTTTGTATGGCTGTTGTATCTTTCGCTTATAAAGACGCTTGTGGCCAAAATAATCTGGCAAACAACAAAGAGTTATAAAAACGTTATAAAAATTTGACAATTCTGGGGGGGTTTATCATTTTTATAATCAATAAAAAGAGTTTATTTGTTTTTATTGTCTACTTAAGAGAAAGGTCATATAAAGTTATGAAGAAATTATTAACGATTCTACTATCTGCATTTATGATAACAACATTGTGCCTTATCAATGTTGGCGCAGATGAAAAGACAGAGGTGAATGTCGAAACTTGGCAATCATTTGGTGCTAACGTTACTTATTGTGATAATAAAGTAAAAATTGGCACAGAAGTGGATAGCACAAAAATGGGCGGTGCTGTATCTTATGATGCTAGAGGTAAAGAAATTAACGAAGCAGGTATAACTGTATCAACAAAGGTTAATGTTAATCTTGAAAATGATAGCGAACTATTTACTATATCTGTTGGTTTAGGAACTGATGCAGATAATTATTCTGATGAATTATGTGTCATGACACAAAAATCGAATGGTAAATATTCTGCCAATGTACTTGGAAAGACTTTTGATATTACCGAAGGCATAAACAAATATTCTTGGACATTTAAGAAAGTCGATAACAAAACGCAAGTATCTTTCGCTATTAATGATGAGGCCACAGAATTTAAAGAAATGAATAAGGGCGGTAATGTAATCAGATATGTCTGGGCATTTGGCAGAGAAGTTGAAGGTAAATACAAATTAGATGAACCTTTAGAAATTATATTAGATGAACCTGTATGTAGTAATCCTAATAAGGTGCAAGCAAAAGAATGGGCTTCTTTTGGATCTACCATTACTAAGGTAAATTGCGACAACAGAATAACAATCGGCACAGAAGGTGGTGGCGCCGTGTCTTGGGATGCTAAGGGCAAGGAGGTAAATGAAACAGGTATAACTGTTTCGACTAAAGTTAATGTTAATCTTAAAAATGACGGAGAATTATTTACTATATCTGTTGGTTTAGGAACTGATGCAGATAATTATTCTGATGAATTATGTGTCGAAACAGATAAAACTGGTGGCAAGTATGTAGCTACTGTTTTTGGCAAGAAATTTGAAATCGAAGAGGGAATCAATACATATTCTTGGACTTTTGTTAAACATGGATCATTAACTTTAGTATCTTTTGGAATTAATGATGAAGCTACTGACTTTAATATTATGACTACGGGTGGAAATGTAGTTAGATATGTCTGGGCGTTTGGTAGGCAAGTTGATGAAGCGTATCGATTGGACGAGCCTCTTGAGATTTATTTAAGAGCTACTCCTTCTTACGATGGAATAACCTTTGGTGGAAAAACTCCAGATTCAAATGGCGCTGTTGAGTTGACGTACACAGGAGATGGTATTTCAGTAGGTGGTTTTGATAAAGAAACATCATCAGTTAATTCCACTTATCAATATCAGATTAGAAAAATCAATGATGTTGCTCAAACAAGTGGCTGGAAGGAAAAAACAATAAGTGGCAATACTGGTAAATTGGATGATATCAAAGATGTAGGTAAATATGAGATCGAGTTCCAAGTTATTGGTGACATGGATGAAGTTGGCAAGGGAGAACAAAAAACATATATCATTAATGTTATTGCTAATGGAAATATTTCTAATAAAACATCTTCTACTGTATCAACTAAATCTTACGATCCAAAAGATAAGAACCATGATGGTGTAATATCTTGTGCAGAAGAAATGAACAGTGCTAACTGGACATGGTCTGAGACTAAGAAAGCATGTGTATATAGAGTAACTAATACTAGTGCTAAATAATAATTAACAATTTGCTAATCAACATGAAGAGCTACTGAATAAAAAGGTGGCTCTTTTTGTTTGACTGCTACTATCTATTACTCATGAAGGAACCAGTGGCCAAAATAATGTGTCGCAACCTGGCTATGATAAAGTGGCAAACTTCTAATTCACAAGTAAGCATTCCCCTTAATATTCGGATTGGCAATCCGAATATCTGGGGGTATTGATCTTGACTGATAGAAGGTTCTATTAAAAAATAACAAAATCTTTAGTGCTTACTTAAAACCGCCGATAAAATAAGGTAATTGCATATCTTTGAAATGTGATGAATTTAAATGGGTAAAATAATGTGTCGTTTTTGTACCTTAAATGGGTAAATTAATTTGTCGCCTATTTTATTTATGTGCTATTTTATGGATTGAAAATAATTTTCAATTAAAAAATGGTTATAAAATACGAAAAAAATGCGGGGGGGGGTATATGTTATAATTTTCATACAGATATATAGTG
>CAVGUA010000140.1:0-2453 GCA_963632335.1 Parabacteroides goldsteinii | reverse complement strand
TCTAACATTTTATAACTCAATATATTCAATTTTTGATTCATGTTTTAAGGTTGATAATTCGTAAGTAATTCCTAAAAGCAGTATTTTACCTTTGTATCCTTTAAATACATTTGAATAATCTTTTTCTTTAATTTGATTAATTGCACTTTCTGCTGGTTGACCTGCTTTTAATTCTATAATCATTGGAGTATGCGTATTATCACGAGGGGTAAAAGTTAAATCTGCACGACCAGTGGTGCAAGTATCTTCTTTTCTAATGAAGTAAAAATTATTAGCGTAATAGTAAGAAATATGGACAATCACACCCAAAATATCTTCTTTATTTTTGTTAAAAATTGATGCTAATTCTTTATGGTTTTCATCTAATGTTTTATTGATAAACTGAGTGTCGCCTTTTAAAGTTTTTTCATATAATTCTTTTGAAGTTGTAATAGGGTTATCACTTAAATTCCATTTTAAAGAATTAATCGCTCGTTCTATTTTTTGTTTAATTTCATAGTTTGGAATATAACAAGATTCTTCATCTTCATCGTAAGCTAAATATCCAAGATGAATTAAAATTGTTAAGGCGGCATCACTAGAATTAATTTTGGTTAAATCATTTTCAAATAGTGAAACATCTACTGGAATTTTTTGATCTTCAAGCATTAAAGCTATTTTATCTTTTAAAACGCCATTATCATAATTCATATAAGTGGTGACAGCTTCTAAAGCACTTGTAGAAGTCCAATAATTTCCAAATTTCTTGGAAGATATAGCTTTAACAACACTTCTAGGATTATAAATTTCTAAGCCATTTAAATGATATCCATCATACCATTTCTTCATCATTTCAAAATCTACATTATATTTTGAACATAAGTCCTTGACTTCGGTTTCGGTAAAACCAATGTATTCTGCTAAATTTTGAGGATTAATCATATTGTATTCTTCAAACATATTTAAAGCCGATTCAGTGCTATATCTTTTAATTGGAAGGATACCTGTCATATAAACAAGATCAATACAAGATGAAGTATCAATTGCTTTAAATAAACTTCTTAAAAGGAATATATAATCATCACATAACTTAGAATTTGGTTCTTCTCTAAAAATAACGTCCCATTCATCAATTAAGAAAATAAACCTATCTTTATAAGTCTCATTTATTTTTCGGATTGCCTTTGCAATGTTGTTGTCTCTCTTTTCTAAAGTATTTGGATAAGCTTTGTTTAGATCTTCTAGTATATCTAAAGTTAAATTTTCTAAAAAATCTTCTTTATATAGGGAGTATACACTTGCCATATCAATCAAGATAACGTTATGTTTATTTAAATGTTCAAGATAAGAAGGACTATTGGAAATAGCCAATTTATCAAAGATTTCTTTTGAATTTGATCCTTTTGAATAATATGCACTTAACATTGATAAAGCTAAAGTCTTGCCGAATCTACGAGGACGAGTAACACACATGAATTTAGAGTTTTCTTTATTTAAATTGTTGTTAGTAATATTAATTAATAAAGATTTATCAACGAAAATTTCTTCATTGTAATATGAAAGGAATTTATTATTTGTAGGATTTAGATAATTACCCATAAATACGTCCTCCTTTTCTAGTATTATAAATTAAATTTTAATATTCTTCTACTCAATGATAAGTTTAGAAATATTGGATATAAGCAGTATAGACATTGTTTAAATATAAATAATGATAATAGTAGAAGTGGTTAAATATTTTGCTCAAATTGACTATTTATAATTTTGATTTTATTCATTGAAACTTCAAAACTGCAAGTTTGGCAACAAAATAACCGTAAGTTTGTAAGCTTTTTTAAACTAGCAATTTCCTTATAACTTATTAAAAATGCTAGAGGATTAACTCTAACATTTTATAAATCAATATATTCAATTTTTGATTCATGTTTTAAGGTTGATGAATCATAAGTAATTCCTAAAAGCAAAACTTTACCTTTATATCCTTTAAATACATTTGAATAATCTTTTTCTTTGATTTGATTAATTGCAGTTTCGACTGGTTGATCTGCTTTTAATTCGATAATCATTGGAATATGCGAATTATCACGAGTAGTGAAAGTTAAATCTGCACGACCAGTTGTACAAGTGTCTTCTTTTCTAATGAAGTAGAAGTTATTGGCATAGTAGTAAGAAATATGAACAATTACACCTAAAATATCTTCCTTATTCTTATTAAAAATAGAAGCCAATAATTTATGATTTTCATCTAATGTTTTATTGATAAACTCAGTATCACTTTTTAAGGTTCTTTCGTATAATTCTTTAGATGTTGTAATAGGATTATCACTTAAATTCCATTTTAAAGAATTAATCGCTCGTTCTATTTTTTGTTTAATTTCATAGTTTGGAATATAACAAGATTCTTCATCTTCATCGTAAGCTAAATATCCAAGATGAATTAAAATTGTTAAGGCGGCATCACTAGAATTAATTTT
>CAVGUA010000139.1:0-2464 GCA_963632335.1 Parabacteroides goldsteinii | reverse complement strand
GATCCGCTTCTTGATGCAACAAGCAGAATGAATTCTAGAAGCTTTATCAAATTTAAAGAATTATATGACAAAATTTATAAAACAAATATTCCGATTGTCGTATTAAATTCAAAATCTTTCCAATCAATGGAAATTTTAAGCAAAATTGGAATTAAAGATTTTGCAAATGATGTTATTTCTAAAAAAGATTTAATGCTTTTGCCGTTAAATCCTAAAGTGCAAAAGAAACTATTAACGATGATTAAATAAAAGGGAGAATTTTATGGAAAAACAAGAAATTAAAAATAAAGATATTACACCACGTGATGTGGATTTTGCTCAATGGTATACAGATGTTTGCAAAAAAGCAGAATTGATGGATTATAGCGATGTTAAAGGATTTATTATTTATAGACCATATGGATATGCTATTTGGGAAGAAATCCAAAGTTTTATGGATAAAGAATTTAAGAAAAATGGTGTTCAAAATGTCTATTTACCAATGGTAATTGCTTCATCACAATTTAAAAAAGAAAAGGATCACATCGAAGGTTTTGCACCTGAGACTTTAGTTTGCACTGAAGCTGGCGGCAATAAACTTGATGATCCATTAATTATTAGACCTACAAGTGAAGTTTTATTTTGTAACCATTATAAAAATATTATTCAATCATATAGAGACTTACCAAAAATGTACAATCAATGGTGCTCAGTAGTTAGATGGGAAAAAACAACAAGACCATTTTTAAGAGGTAGTGAATTCTTATGGCAAGAAGGGCATACAATGCATTCTAGTGAAGAAGAAGCAAGAGAAATGGCTCTAAAAATGCTTGATGTTTATGATAGAACAGGTAGAGATTTATTAGCTATTCCATTTGTAAAAGGAAGAAAAACTGATAAAGAAAAATTTGCTGGCGCAAAAGAAACTTATTCAATTGAAGCATTAATGCATGATGGTAAAGCTTTACAAAGTGGGACTACTCATTATTTTGGACAAGATTTTGCTAGGGCTTTTGGTATTCAATATTTAGATAAAGATGGACAATTAAAAACTCCATATCAAACTAGTTTTGGAGCATCAACTCGTCTTGTTGGAGCTATTATTATGGTCCATGGCGATGATAATGGATTAGTTTTACCACCTTTTGTTGCTCCTATTCAAGTTGCGATTGTACCTATTCAAATGGCTAAAGAAGGTGTTTTAGCAAAATGTAAAGAAGTGGCAAAAGAATTAGAAGCTCTCGGTTTAAGAGTTAAATTGGATGATTCGGATCGTACGCCAGGTTGGAAATTTGCTAATTATGAAGTAAAAGGCGTTCCTTTAAGAATAGAAATTGGCCCAAAAGATATCGAAAACGGACATGTCATGGTTGTTAGAAGAGTTGATAGAGTTAAAAAAGTTATTAAATTTGAAGATATTTCAAAAGAGATACCAGCAGAATTAAATGATATAAATTCAACTATGTATAAAAAAGCTCTTGAAAACTTACTTGCAAATGTTACTGAAGTTCATTCAGTTGAAGAACTTAAAAAAGTTGTTGATAAATCAGGATATGCAAAAATGATGTGGTGTGGCGATGTTGAATGTGAAAACAAAATTAAAGAATTAACTACAGCAACCGCTCGTTGTATTCCATTTGAACAAATTCCATTCGATGATAAATGTGCATGTTGTGGTAAACCTGCAAAATACGTTGTACTCTTTGCAAAAGCATATTAGGAATTAATAATTCAATATTGAAAATTTAATGTTCATTCATGAAATTTAGTGTTTCATGAATGAACTTTCTAGCATTTAATCATATTAAATTCATACATTGCAAAAAGTTAAATTCATACATTGCAAAAAGTTTTGGAAATAATGTCTTGTTTATGGTATATTATTAGTCGTCTGGAGAAATACCCAAGTGGTGAAGGGGACAGTTTGCTAAACTGTTAGGTCGGGAAACCGGCGCGAGGGTTCAATCCCCTCTTTCTCCGCCAAACTTTAAAACTATCGATATATCGATATATATAAGAAATTGCCAATTAAACTTGGCTTTTTTTGTGCCATTAAAAAGTTTTGCAGACCTATAAGTTTACTAAAATTGTATATTCAACACTAGGTGCCTTTTTGTTTATCATAATTTTCAATTTTTTATAAATTTTTTGAATTCCCCCCCTATTAATAGTGATGAATGAATTATTCTGCGTAAAAAGCGTTTCTAAAACTTTTGTTACTAATGATGGAAAAGCAATATCAATTCTAAATGATATAAGTTTTAATTTGCCGCCAACTGGGATGTTTTTTATATTCGGAAAGTCTGGCTGTGGTAAGTCTACATTGTTAAATATTTTCCAAGGTTTGATGAAACCTTCGAAAGGAGAAATATTATTTAAAGGGAAAAATGTTTCGAAATTTAACAAAAAAGAACTTAATAATTATTTAAAAAATGAAATTGGTATTATTTTTCAATCTTTTAATCTAATTAATGATATGACGGCT
>CAVGUA010000138.1:1214-2606 GCA_963632335.1 Parabacteroides goldsteinii | reverse complement strand
GTTATATAAAGGCAAATGATAAGCCTTTACTTCTTATTTTTAATCCAGAAGATATACCAAATTTGAATGAAATGTTAGATTATTGGCAAAAAAGAGCGAAGGAATCTGGACTAAAAGGAATTTCATTTGCATACCAGAATTATTATTATGGCATGAAAAAGAATTGCGATGAGTCTCGTTTTGATTTTGGAGTGGAGCATCAACCAGCATATGCCTTTGCAGATTATAGAGCCGGATGGGTAAGATATGTTAGAGAGTATGGATATAAGTTTTTATCCTTCATTCAAACAAAATTCCATTTCAAAATAAATATGAACAAAATGACACGATTAGAGAGAATGGATTATTCTAAATTGTGGCAATGTATTTTGGAAAGAAAGCCAAAAAATGATAAAAGAATTCCAGGTGCTTTTACGAATTGGGATAATACTCCAAGAAAAGGTTCAAATGGTTTAGTTGTTGAAGGTGGTTCGCCTGAATTATTTGAAAAATTTATGACGGAACAAATCAAAAGGGCTAAAGATGTCTATCACAAAGATATGTTATTTGTTGCTGCATGGAATGAATGGGCTGAAGGTTCAATGTTGGAACCAGATACGAATGATGGATATGGATATTTAGAAGCTCTTAAGAAAGCTCTTATAAATAATGGGGAATTTCCGAATGAGTAAAAGAGTAAATGTTTTAATATCAACATTTAATGGAGAAAAATATATTTTAGATCAAATTGAAAGTATTAAAAATCAGACTTATAAAAATATAAAAATATATGTTAGAGATGATGGTTCTTCAGATGATACAAAGAAAATTTTAAAGAATTTAGAAGATAAAGGTGATATATATTATTTTGAAGGAAATAATATTCGTTGGGGACGTAGTTTTCTACAATTATTAAAAATATCATCGGATGGTGATTATTGGGCTTTTTGTGATCAAGATGATGTCTGGTTTCCAGAAAAAATCGAATATGCTGTTGATTGGCTAGATAGTCAACCTATCGATAAACCTTACTTATATCATTCTTCTTATTTTTTGGTGAATGAAAATTTGACAAAAAAAATTGGAGAATATACAAAACCAAATTATACTTTTGATTTTAGAAGATCTTTAACTGATTGTCTTTTTCAAGGCTTTTCAATGGTTATTAATGGTAAATTAAGAGAATATATGTTGAAGGCTGACATTGATAAGATTTCATCACATGATTGGTGGGCTTGTTTGTTAATTACTCAATTTGGCGATTTCTATTTTGATGAACGATTTACATCCTATCATAGAAGATTAGATACTAGTATGTCTGGTGGTGGATTTAAAGGAAAACTTAAATGGTTTAAAAATGTTTTTTCTAATAAAGATTCGGATATTAATAACGTTGCCAGACAATTTGTGGAA
>CAVGUA010000138.1:0-1087 GCA_963632335.1 Parabacteroides goldsteinii | reverse complement strand
TTTGTGGAAACCTTTGGAGACTTGGTAGATAGTAAAGATTTAGAGATTGTAAAGTTGTTTGTTTTTGATAAATATTCATTGTCAAAATCATTAAAAAAAGCTTTTTATCCTAAAAGATGGAGATCTACTGTAATTTCTGAAATTAGTATTAGGATATTGATGTTATTTGGAAAAATATAAATAGAATGGGTGCTTATATGATTACACATACTTTCGTTGTTCTTGCTTACAAAAAATCTCAATATTTAGAATCTTGCATTAAATCGGTTTTAAATCAGGAATATGATAGTGATGTAGTGATTGCTACTTCTACTCCGAATGCTTATATTGATCAGTTGGCAAATAAATATAATATTAAGATTATAAAAAATCTAAGTGAAAAAAAAGGGATTGGATATGATTTTGATTTTGCTAGAAATTGTGTCGATTCCGATTTAGTAACTATTGCTCATCAAGATGATATTTATGAACCATCATACTCAAAAGAAATGGTGAATAGTTTTAAAAAATACGGAGATGCAACTATTCTTTTTACCGATTATTACGAATTAAGGGATAACAGCAGAATTTATAAAAATACGAATTTAAAAATAAAAAGGTTTATGCTTTTACCTTTAAAAATCAAAAAATTATCAGACCGTGTAATGATTAAAAGGTCTGTACTGTCATTAGGTAATCCAATATGTTGTCCTTCAGTTACATTTTGTAAAAAAAATCTAAAACAAGATCAATTATTTTCATGCGATATGAAATGTAATGTTGACTGGAATGCATGGGAGATAGCTTCTAAAATAAAGGGAAGGTTTGTATTTATAAATGGATTTTTGATGGGGCACAGAATTCATGAAGAATCAACCACTACAGAAATTATTGAAAATAATAATCGATCAGAAGAAGATTATGAAATGTTTAAACGTTTTTGGATCAAACCAATCGCAAAATTACTAACGCATGTATATGCAAATTCAGAAAAGAGTAATAATATATAAAAATGCTTTTTAGCTAACCTATCGTGGTTAGCTGTTTTCTTTGTTTAACTTGAATAATTTATGATTCTTAATTAGAATAATAACCATAGGAGAAGGAT
>CAVGUA010000137.1:0-2610 GCA_963632335.1 Parabacteroides goldsteinii | reverse complement strand
GGGGCTGTTGAAAAACCTATCAAATAAGTAGGTTGGACAATAGTCCTTTTTTATTAAAAAAAGAGGGGATTTTTCGCAAAAACCTCTCTTTTTATTTAAAATATCTTTGTTCGGAGATATTTTTATGGCTTATTTTAGTAAGCGTAAAATAATCCGCCAATATTAAGTTTCAAGATTTTGAGTTAACATCTCAATGAAGGAGATTTTTTAAATGTACTCAAAAGAAACGTATTTCAAAATTAAACAAGAAATTCTTGATTCAGGGCTATCAATTCCAGGTTATTTTAAAAAAATTCATAAAAGTGCTAGTTCATTTTACAGATCCAAAAATATTTTTGATGGTGATTGTAAAATCAAACCAATTTTCATAACTAAAATTGAAGATCAAGAGGAAGTTACTAATGAACCATTTTCAATTTCTACCCCAATTACTTTAGATGCGGATTTTAGCGAGGGTGAATTTATTATGGTCAATGGCTTAAAAATTGAAGGTAATGCCGAATTCTTAAAAGATGTTTTAGTTAGACTTTTAAAGGAGTCTGAAAATGTACAAACAAATAGGTAAGCCAACATTTTATATTATTACTGGTTATGTAGACTTTAGATGCGGCATCGATTCACTTTGCTATAAACTTAAAGCTCTTGATGCTAATATTGACCTTACTGCTAATGTCGCTTTTCTAATTATGGGAAAGAATAGAGATCGAATTAAAATTCTCTATTGGGGTGGTGATGGTTTCTGGCTAATCCAACATAGATTAGATAGAAATAAGTATGTTTGGCTTAATCAACAAAATGAAATAGAAAAGATTAATTATCAGCAATTGGAATGGCTACTAAGTGGTCTTCCATTTAGAGCTCATAAAGTTGAAAAAATAGAGAAAAAAACATTAATAATTTAATCTTGAAAAGTGCGAAAAAATACGATAATTATCGCACTTTTTTGGTGCAAAAAGTATGAAAAAATGATATAATAATAACATGAAAGAAATGGTAAATTTAACTGCTGAAGAATACAAAAATTTGATTGAAAAAGCTGCGCTAGCAGATGCTTTAGAAGCTGAAAATAAAAAGTTAAAAAATGCCAATGAAGAATTAAATAATACATATAATAACTTACAAAGTGAAAGAAATGAACTTGAACTCAAAACTCAAAGTTTGCAAAATGCAAAAAAGAATCTTGAAGAAGTCGTTTATTGGTTAAGACAATTAGTTAAATTAGGAAGAACTGAAAGATTCGGTCATAGTTCCGAACGAAAAACTTATTATCAAATGAGTATTTTTGATGAAATTGAAACATTAAATAAAATGAATCAAATTGAAACAAAGATTGAAGAAATGACTCCTCCTGGAGAGACCATTAAAGTTAAAGGATACACTAGAAACAATAAAAACAAAGGTCCTAACTTTATTAATTGCATGGATGAATCCAAATTTGATAAAGAAATCATTCACATTACAATTGATGATCCAAATTATAGAGATATTAATTCCGATGAAGTTACAAAAATCCTGGATTATGTCCCAGCACAATACATTATTAAGGAATATCATCGACATAAATATGAAACCATTATTGATGGCGAAAGAGTTCTTGTTAGAGCAGAAGGCTATAAAAATCCATTAGGAAAAACGACGATTTCGACAAGACTTGTCTCACGCATAATTTATGATAAAACCGTTAAATCTCTACCATTATATAGGCAAGAAAGAGAATTAAATACTAATGGAATCCCTATTACCAGACAATATATGTCATCGGTAATTGTTGATAAATGTGACCTTATTCAACCAGTAGTTGATAAGATTAAAGATTACATCATTAATGCTGATGTAATAAGGTCTGATGAAACACCTCTGACAGTTATAAAAGGTGTCAAAAAAGACGAGGAGTCCAAGATTAACAACTACATTTGGGCATTCTCAACCGGCAAAGGATTTAAACCGGCTACATTCTATGAAGTAGGTGATAGATCGAGGCAAACTTTAATAGGATTCATAGGGAATAAAGAACGTTATCTTCAAAGCGATGGATATAGCGCTTATTTGAACAACTCCAATATTACAAATGTTTTATGTTTAACTCATGTTAGACGTAAATTTATGAATTGCGTTAAAGAAGCTGGTAAAAAAGGCAATACTGTTGCAAGTCTTTTCGTTGACAAAATTGCAAAAATTTATCAAGAAGACAATAAAATAACTAAAGATTGTGATGATTTTGAACAGATTAAATCAAAGAGGATAGAAGTTGTTAAACCATTATTTGATGATTTCTATAATACTATTCATTCATATTTAGAAAATAAAGAATACACATTCTCAAAGCTTCTTAAGAATGCTTTAAATTATGCCACAGAAAATGAACAAGGAATCTATAACATCTTGCTCGATGGAAGACTTGAATTAGATAATAACGTCTCAGAAAGAAAAGTTAAAGATATTGTGATTGGTAGAAAAAATTGGCTCTTCGCATTTAGTGAAAAAGGAGCAAGAACAACCTGTGCTTATTATTCACTAATGAAAACAGCAATTGAAAATGGTCTTGATTCAGAAAGATATTTGGAATTTTTGTTTAATGAATTTGGAACAAAACCAATTAAAGATGTAACG
>CAVGUA010000136.1:0-3002 GCA_963632335.1 Parabacteroides goldsteinii | reverse complement strand
ATATTATTTAAAGGATTTTTAAATAATAATTTAAGAGTTCTTAGAAATTCGCGAATTAGTAATTATAATAATTATTTTATTAATTTATTACGTTCACGATTTAAGTTTTTAGAGTTTGCTTATGAAGCTAATTATAAATTCTTTAAATTAGCTTATGAAGTTGGAACTTTAGCTGTTTATAAACCAAAAACAAATAATATTAATGTTAATTTATATGATTCATTAATTGTATTTAAATATCGTATTACTGATACTACAAAAACAAAAAATAATTTACCATTATATATTGAAGCGGAACCAGAAGAAATTAAAAATTCAGGTGGTTTATTACCTTCTGGTCCTCTTGAAGTTGGTATAGATGTAATATTATATTGGACACATTCAACTAATCATTATGCTGATGTTCAGCGTTTAAATGATGTTTATATTAAAAGATTAGTGGATTTAGATGAAATTATTGATATTGCGGTTTATGCTCTTCGTATGCCTTATATTATTACGGGAAGACAAACAGGACAAAGTATATCGAAATATTTAGAAGAAGCATTTAATAATAATTCGGTTTTATTTATTGATGAAACATCTGCTAATAAAATTAATATTAAACAACCAACAATAAATGCAGATAATTATTTAACTGCTTTACAAAATCAACGTAATGCGATTTTTGATGAAGCATTAGGGTCAATTGGTTTCTCTAATTTAGGACGGGGTGAAACACATCAAAAAGAACGATTATTAACAGATGAAATTAAAGTTGAATCACAGGTAACGAGTGAAGTATTATATGATTATATTCATGGATTAGAAGAGTTTGCTAAACGTTTTGAAGATGCTTATAAGCAAAAGTTAACTCCTTTAATCTCAATTAATGGTGGTTATGTTGATTTAATCACTGGTCATAAATATTTTAAAATTAAAGGAGCTGGGGCATCAATTGAGCAAAATAATCAGAGTTTATCAGATATCTTATTAAATGATAAAATAGGAGCAGGTAATAATGTTTATTTTGGTCGTTCATCTGGTTCTTCATCATCTTCTGAAACTTTTCGAACTGATGACCAAAAACCTACTTTTTACGGGCCGGATAATGAAGATCGTCGTGCATCAAAAGAATGGTGGCAGGAATTAGATTTTAGTCGTTATACTTATATCCCTTATACGAATCCAAAAAATAGTAATTTTATCTCTTCTTTATTTGGTAATGTTATTAATTTTTTCCGTCGTGGTTTAAATTTATATAGATCAAATGAAGAAAATTTATTTGATAATTCAAATGTTTTTGATTATGCGACATGGGTAGCGGGTCGAAATTCACCAGCTTTTTTTAATAAATTTCATATACAACAAGAAAAAGAAGAAATTAAACCCACTAAATATCAAATTAAAGATGATATTGATTTATTTCAAAATCGTGAATATGCTTCAACATTACAATATTATAAATCAATGTTATCTATTTATACCCGTTTAGGTTTTAGTTATACTTTTCCTACTTTATTAATATCTTTATTAATCTTTTCTGCTTATTATCATCAAATAGTTGATCATAATTTAGATGAATTGATATTATTTAAAAATGCTGTTCAATTATCAGGGGAAGTTGATCGAATTCGTAATGCTTATATTAATAATCAATTACAACAGCAAGAAAATCAATTTTTAATTGAGTTTAATAATGCTAATTATAATATGTTAGAAGGAGCTTTAGTGGGTGCATGGCATAGAGCAACACAATCACCAAGAAGATGGAAAGTAAAATTTGAATCATTTTATAAACCTATTAACTTTTTTACTTATTTGCTTTCTTTTAATATTATTAATAAGGCTGTCCATTATTTATTTTTATTTCTTATTCGTAATATTATTTATAATTTTGCTTATTCTGTTTCTTATAACTTAATTGAGTATGTAAGTGATAAAGTAAATATATCTTTAAATCCTGTTTATGCTCATTATACAACTGTTTTTAATGCGGCATTACTTACTGGGTATTTTGCTGATTCAAAAGATTATATAAGTGGTTTAAAGTATGCAGCATCAACAACTTTAACCCATCATATTCAAACCGTTTTAACTTTTGTTAATCATTTAAATCGTAACGAAAAAAATGAAGTAATTAAATATTTAATGTCATGGAATGAATCGCCATTAATGTCTATTCCTAAAGATATTGTTACATATTCTATTTCTTCGATTATTGTTGATAAAGTAATTGATATTATTTTAGATCCTTATGAATCATTTGGTAAACGTTTAATAAAAACTTCGTTTAAAGGAATATATCATGTTTTAAAAGGTGTTTCTGAATATTCATTTAAAACCTTTTACTTATTATTACAAGCGATATTTAATAATAGTTTACCTGATTTAGCTACTTATCGAATTTTAATGCATGAAGCTTATTTTGTTTTACAACAATCATATACAACATTACAAAATAAAGCGGGTGAATTTATTAACGAATTTAAACAAGATGCCTGGGCTTCTACTAATAAATTAATACAAAATACCGCTACTGCTATTGATCAAGGAATTAATGAATCATCCGAATTTTTATTTGTTCATTTTGATGCTACTTTAAACCTTTTAACGAAAGTGACGGAAGCTTTTTATAATGTTGTTTATGATTTCTATAAATTTCGTTATCAATCAGGTGAAGTTATTAGAGATATGCAAGTATATTTAGATCAAATTGAAGATAATAACATACTTAATCAAAATCCGATTGATTTGGCGCAACAAGCAGTAGAACGAAAGGATGAAGTAATACAGCAAAAAGTAATGCCATTAGTATCAGACTTTGTTCATAATATTGTTATTGAAGGAGAATCATATGATCAGTCGGCACGTAATGTTATTAATAAGGTTGAACCCCAATTATATCAAGAGTTTAAGAGTGAAATAAGTATTATCCAAGAAAAAAATAAACAGGATATAAATTTATTATCAGAAAGTGTTAATACTTTAAACATACAAGGAAAAGAAAAAGAATCTTATTC
>CAVGUA010000135.1:0-3897 GCA_963632335.1 Parabacteroides goldsteinii | reverse complement strand
CTTTTGTTGCTAAAAATTTCTTTCAAATTAAAAAAATAGATGATGTTTTTGATATAGCAATTGGCAGAACTCCACCACGAAAAGAAAATGAATGGTTTACTATCGAACCTGATGGTATGAAGTGGATTTCAATAGCTGACATGGGTAAATGTGATGGTTATATTTTTAATACGAGTGAAAACCTAACTTACGATGCTGTTAAAAGTTTTAATATTCCAATTATACCTGAAAATACTGTAATTTTAAGTTTTAAATTGACAGTTGGTAGAATCGCTATAACATCAGAAAAAATGCTGTCAAATGAAGCAATAGCTCACTTTAAAACGGATAATTACAAATTGGTGCCTTACTTATATTTATTTCTAAAAAATTATGACTTCAACAAACTCGGCAATACATCATCAATAGCCACAGCAACTAATTCAAAAGCAGTAAAATCAATAAACTTCCCATTACCAGATGTTAAACAAATTGATGAATTCTATAAACTAATAAATCCATTTTTTGATAAGATTAAATATTTGCAATATGTTAATAAAAAACTACAAGAGACAAAGAATTTATATCTTAAAAAGTTCTTTGGATAAAATAAAAGTTCTTCCTAATCGAAGAACTTTTTTAAATATAGTTGTTTTAACTCTGTAAGTCTTTGATTTTTTATAATTAATTGGGATTGCTTTGTAATCAATAAACTTATTGTATTAGAAATGCGTTCCAATATTTTATTATCCTTAGGAATATGGACTTTATATTCTTGCAAGGCTTTTTTATTTAGGTGTAGAACGGTAGTACCAGCACAATATCCTAATGCATGTTTTTTGAAGTCTTGATTATGTAATAGCAAATATAGTAAATTATTATTAATCTCTTTTGGTCTAACAATTACTAAGTCCATAGATGCAATTAGCTTTTCATAGTTTTTTTTGTTTAATATAATTTCAGCATTGCCAATTATCTCTGCATTTTGTGTTAAATCTGTATGAGCAACAACAATATCATATAAATCAACATATTGGGCAGTCTTTGCACTATTGTTTTCGCTTAAATCTTTGAAGCCGTCAAGTTTGAAACCTCCATTTCTGTCGAAATTTTTTATGGTTATCATGCCACATTTTGATTTAACTAATTCATTGCCTTTATAAGAATATCCACCTACAAATTCAGATATGTCTGTTAATGGAATATAATTGTAGTCGTTTTTATCGATATTGTTTTTAGAAAGATATTTGGAATAAATTAATTGCAATTCTTGTTCAATTTTTCTGTAAATTTTCACATTATTTTCAATTTTATCGTCGATAGTTCCGAGAATATTTACTCAAAGGACATTACCAAGTGATAATTTTATCTACAATTTCTTGCTGTTCGTTGGCTGTTTTTCGTAAATAGATACGTGTAGTCTCTATGGATTCATGTCCCATCAAATCTGCCAGAAGTGCCAGGTCATTATATTTCTCTAAAAAATTTTTCGCAAATCTATGCCTAAATGAATGGGGATAAATTACCTTTGTATTCATGCCATATTCTGCCGCAAATATTTTAAGTTGATGAGCAACACCACGTGTTGTCAATTTTTCACCAAAACGATTTAAAAATAGATATCCAGAGTGGATATTTATCTCATCAAGCCATTTTAAAGTTTCATTCTTCAGTGTCTTGGGAACATAAATTCTACGAACTTTTCCACCTTTGCCATAGATGTCTAAATACCCTTTTTCAACGTGTTCAACTTTAATTTGAACAAGTTCAGAAACTCTTGCACCAGTCGCGGCAAGAAACCTTACAACAAAATACCAATTCGTTCTACCGTCTCGTTTTAGTTTGTTCTTGAAAAAACGATAGTCAGCATCGCTTATTACATTTTCAAGAAAAGTTTTATTTTGAATTTTTATAAGCTTTAGTTTTAAACCTCCTTTATTAACAATATCTAAATACTTGTTTAGAGCAAGTATTCTTAAATTTACTGTTTTAGGTTTGTATCTTTCAATAAGAAAGCCTTTATATGACAGTAAATTTTTCTTTGTGACTTCATCAAACATACTATAGAACTGATTTAAAGTATGCATGTATGAGTCTATTGTGTTTTGCGATAAATTTGTTTGTTTTAATTTCTTTTCAAATTCATCTGTTGTCATTTGTATTACCATATTTTTACCTCCTTATAGTAATACAAATATTTTACTTGATATTGTATTCTAAATAATAAAAGAAGTTCTAATTAAAGAACTTCTTAAGATATAATTGTTTTAATTCATTAAGTTTTTCATTTTCAATCTGTTTCTTAAATATATAATCAAAAATTGGCTTTACAATTTTATTAAACTCTAAATTAATACAGGCTGGTGCTAATGGAATCAGAGAATCCTTAATAGCTAATGATGTTAAATTTACTTGAACACCACTATTTGATCTACCTCGTAAATATTCAAGATAATTGAATTCATTTGTAAGTAGATATAAATATTCATAAGATGTGCAATTCCAGTTATTTGATCTTAATAAACCAACTCTCTGATTTACTATAAAACGATCATCTTTATTCATTAAAGCTGTGTGACCAAGTAATGAAATATTTCCTTTCATATCGGTCATTGCCATAAGAAGATCACCTTTTTTTAATATATATTTATCTAATCCGATACATTGCTCTTTTGAAATCCAACTTTTTGTTCCATCTGTAATGAATCCTCCACCTTTTTTGATGCAACCCATTTTAAAAACATTATAAGAATTTGATAGTGGATTTTTAGAAAGGTCTTCACTTTTAAATGCATAACCATTTTCAAAATTCATTATGTCTTTTAACTTTGCAACTTTCCAATCGCTAGGAATTAAGCCTATTTCTGTTTCTTGGAATTCACCAATAGAATTAGGGTAATTAAAATCAACAAACCATTTACGATATAACAATTTAGCGTATTGTTCTAATGCATTCATTGTATTCTCATTATTTTCAATCTTATCGTCAATAGTTCCGAGAATATTTACTATGTGCTGTTGTTCTGATAAGAAATGGATATCAATTTCATATTCTTTTAAAGTATTAGTCGAAAGTTCTAGGAATGTTGAGCCAGTGGAAATCGATTGTAATTCATCAATTTTTGACATTAGCAAATAATAAAGATATTCATAATTTAATACATGTTCATCAGGGATTAACGCTTTAAACCCTTGATTAGTGCATAATTAAACTTTGGATATCGCTAAATAACCGATTGGAGCTCTTGAACTTAACAATACAGTATTTGTTGGAATTATTTTAGCCGAACTGTTTTGTAATCCAAGTTTTGTAATGTGAGATAAACTATCAGTTACATATTTGCCTTTATATACAGACAAATCCTTGGGAGTTAACCACACAATGTCATTATTTGTGCCCCAATAGCTTTTATTCTCAGTTGAAGGGGTTCCACCACAAATTATTTTACAAATTTCTTTTATTTTATATTTCATTTTTACTCCTTGGAGGTTTTATGATTACAGAATTAAAAAATTTAATTTCTCTTGTTATTGATTACAGAGGTAAAACACCTTTAAAACTAGGTGGAGATTGGTCGTCTAGTGGATATCGAGCCTTATCTGCAAAAAATATTAAAACAGGAAAAATTGTCAATCCAGAATCAATAAGGTATGTTGATTCGAATTTATACAGCAAATGGATGAAAGATGAGGTTTGTAGGAATGATATTTTTATCACTTCGGAAGCTCCATTTGGCGAAATATTTTTTTGGGATTCTGATGAAAAGATTGTTTTAAGTCAAAGACTATTTGCTATACGCCCAAATATTGCAGTTGTTCCTAAATATCTATACTATTACATGACTACTGAAAAGTTTCACAAAGAATTGGATTCAAGAGCAACAGGATCAACTGTAACAGGATTAAGACAGCCAGAAC
>CAVGUA010000134.1:0-5098 GCA_963632335.1 Parabacteroides goldsteinii | reverse complement strand
AAGGATGTATTTCTAAAAAGAAGATTAATGGTAAAGAATATTATTATCATCGTTACACTTTGAATCATAAACGTTATGAAGAATATATTGATTTTAAAGAAGTTAACGAACTCAAAAATAAAATTAATAAAAGAAAAAAATTAGAAGACAAACTCAAAATATTAAAAAAATCAAAAGAATATAAAGTAGTTAAAAAGAAAAAAGATGACCATGAATTTAAAACTTATATTCGAAAAGGTGAAAGACTTAAAAATTTTATTAAACCTGCCAAAAATTTTAAAAAGAGAGAATGCTATAAAGCTTTAAATGACTATATCTATTCTAAAAATAATGATAAAGTCTTTATTCTTTACGGATTAAGAAGAACAGGAAAAACAACATTAATTAAACAAGTTCTTTTAAATATGAATGAAAAAGATCTAAATAAATCAATCTTTATTCAAGCTAAACCTAAAGATACATTAAGCATGATAAATAGCGATTTAAAATATTTGGAAGAACATGGATATAAATATATTTTTATTGATGAGATAACACTATTAGAAGATTTTATTGAAGGAGCTGCTCTTTTTTCCGATATATATGCAAGTAGCGGAATGAAAATCGTTCTTTCAGGAACTGACTCATTAGGATTTATTTTTACGATACATAATGAACTTTATGATAGAGCAATATTACTTCATACAACTTTCATTTCTTATAGAGAATTTGAAAACGTATTAGGATTAAAAGGTATTGATGAATTTATTGAATATGGCGGAACAATGAGTATAAATGGAAATAATTATAATAAAGATTCACCATTTAATAATTTAGAAAACGCTAAAGAATATGTTGATACTGCAATCGCTAAAAATATCCAACATTCTTTAAAATATTATGAAGATGGCGGTCACTTTAGAAACCTTTATGAACTTTATAAAAATAATGAATTAACAAGTGCTATTAATCGAGTTATTGAAGATATTAATCATCGATTTACAATTGATGTATTAACTAAAACTTATAAATCAAATGCCTTGAGTAATACAAGTAGAAATTTATTAAAAGATAAATCGCATCCTTTTGATTTGATGGACAATATCAATTCTTCTTTAGTTTTAGAAAGTATGAAAAAGATGTTAGATATCTTAGAAAAAGATGAACAAAAAGTCTTAATAAAAGAAGAACATGCATTAGAAATCAAAGAATATTTAATCCTTCTGGATTTAATTTATGAAATTGATGAAGTTCATATTCCTAATATCAATTTAGAAAATAAACTTACTGTCATTAGTCAACCAGGACTAAGATATATAGAAGTTAGAGCTTTAATTGATGTTTTACTTAAAGATTCAAAATTCAATAAGTTATCACTAAATGATCGAAATTACATTATTAGTAGAACTATGTCTACTATTAAAGGAAGAATGATGGAAGACTTAGTTTTGCTTGAAACTAAAAAAGCTTATCCAAGTAAGAAAGTATTCAAACTTCTTTTTAAGATTGCTGAATTTGATATGGTAATATTTGATGAAAAAACATCAACTTCTGAAACATACGAAATTAAATATAGTAAAGAAGTTATAAATGAACAAAGTCATTATTTAAATGATTTAGAACTAAATAAAGAAACTGAACATTATTTTGGTTCTATAAAAGGAAAATATGTTATTTATCGAGGAGAAACAAAAGTAGTTAATAATATTAAATACATTAACGTTGAAGAATACCTTAAGGGATTAGGTAAGGGTGAGGGATAAGAGTTTGAATATTACCTATGATTGGTGCACGGAAAAATTGTTGGACCAATAAGTTAATGCAAAAAAGATGACAGCATGCAATTTGCTATCATCTTTTCGTTTGGATTATTCAACTACTTTATCTTCGATGGTGACGTTTTCGTTGTAGGTATTATCTTTTAACTCTCCAGTACCAGTCCCAATATCGGCGCCAATAAGTTCATTAACAAAGATTTTAGCATCCGTTCCATCATATTTAAATTTCTCATAATTCTTATCGCTATCTCTATGTCTAAATATTTTCGTATTTTTGACTTTATTTCCAGTTACATCGTCTTTGTCGTTGGCCCCTTCCCCTTTATTTCTTACACCAACCAAACCACCAACTTTACGATATCCAGTAATTTCGCAACTATCTACAAGGCAATTAGTTATATAAACATTTGCGTTAGATGAACATGAATATCCAGCAATGCCACCTATATTATTATTGTCGTTCCAACCAACTTCATTAGTTTTATCTTCACTATAAACACCTTCAATTGTAGAAGAAATAACTGAACATTTATCAATATTAGAAAGTTCAGCATCGCCAACTATTCCACCAACATTTTTATATCCTTTAATTGTTGCATTATATATATTTAAATTCTTTACTGTTCCTTCTAAGGCTCCAAAGAATCCAGCACAATATTCGTTATCACAATCTTTAAATTCCTTTGTTACTTTAAAATTGGAAACTGTGTATCCTTGACCATCAAAAACAAATCCACTATTGAAGTTATATCTTAATATTGGCGTCCATTCTTCACCTTGCAAATCAATATTAGCAGTTAAACAAACAGTTGTATTAGCAAATAAATCATCTTTAGTTTCAATCTTTTTACCTTTAGCATATAAAGCATTCATTTTGTCTCTAAAATATTTCAACCCAGCAGCGTTAGAAATTTCAAATTTCTTAGTTGTTGCGTTATAACCATATCCATCAGTATAAAGAATGCTACTCATGTCGATAGTTGCTTCATTAGATTTATTGTTTGATTCAGTTAATGTTAAATTGATTCCTTGTCTCCCAATTATTTCATGAACATTATCAGATGTAGTATCAGTGGAAGCATATTTTTTATCATTATCATTATTTGTTCTATCTCTAATAATTTTAATATTACCTTTTACTGTATTATTACTAACATTAATATCGCCATACTCAACATGACCAACAATTATGGCCATATCTCTATAACCTTTAAGAGTTGCACCTTCAACAGTACAATTAGTGATAGTTCCAGTCTGTTGACCATTTAAAAATCCTGCTATTACACCTACTTTATCGCCATTATATCCTCCATCAGTTGTTTTAATACATGGATTAGCAATAACTGTTGCATTCTTAACATAGCATTTATCAATTTTACCACCATATTTCATATCTCCAACAATTACACCAACATGATTAACACCATAAATATAAGCTTTATTAACATTTAAATTTTGGATAGTACAATGATCAGCCATACCAAATAATCCAACATTTTTACCTATGTCAGTTTCATCTTTACATGCTGAATCTACTTTAAGATTTGAAATTGTATGGTTATTTCCATCAAAGGTAAATCCTTTATCACGACTAACTACATCATGAACATAATTGATTGGTTCCCAGTTTTCGTTATTCAAATCAAGATCGGTCATTAATTTGATAGTTTTACCTTCAAATGAATTGCCTCTATTAACTAAGTCTCTAAATTTCTTCAAATGTGCAACAGATTTTATTAAATATGCTTTTTCCGTTTTATCATATTCGAATGGAGTACTTGTACTGTCATCTGTACCATAACTAATTTCAGTATCAGTTTTTGTTGCTCCTTCAACCGTTCCACCATTTAATTCAATAGTTACAGTACTTGTTGAGGTTTCTCCACTTTCCTCCGATTTTGCATTCTTTTGATAAACAGCAGTTCCACTTGTACTTTGAACTGTTCCACCACTAACTGTAACCGCAACTTTTTCAGTTGCATCATTTTGAATAACTGCAATAGCTACACCACTAACAGCAGTAACTTTAGAGGCATCCCCTCCATCAGTAGTTTCCGTAACTGTTGCAGCAGTTGATTTAACTTCGCCACCTTCAATATTTAAAGTTCCAGCACTTAATTCAATACCATTTTTTGCACCACTAACACTAGAATCTTCTTTAATTGTAATACTTGATTTAGCACCACTTTGCTTAATAGCAGTTCCTGCACTTGCTTCAATACTAACATTACTTCCTACCGATAAAGAACTATTTGTCGCAGTTGTTTCATCACTTGTATTGCCAACAATTTCAATTGCACTTTCAGTAGTACTACTCTTGATAACACCTTTTTTAGTGTCACCAGTTGCACTTGCTTCATTTTTAACACTATTTGAAAGATCTAAAGAAGCACCATTAGAAACAACAATCTTACTATTAGATAAATTAATGTTATGTCCATTAAGATTAAGACCAAAATCACTTGTAATTTCAATATTACTAGTTGTACCAGTATTATCTAAAGTCTTTAAATTACTAAATGTACTGATTGTTCCAATACTTCTAGTTCTTGAGTCAGTAGAAGAACCTGTTGTTTCTACACCATCTTTAATTTCTACATCTTTTAATAAAGTAACATATTTACCAGTAGTAGATTCTGAAAATGAATCATAGAATTTAGCTTGCACAACAAAACCATTATCTTTCATGGTTGTTTCATAAGTATATTTTTTATCATTAACTCTAGTGATTTTATTACAATCAATTGTTTCATTATCAATAAGTAAACTAAATGCCGTTGATTTAGTGTCTTCATTAATATTGATAGTAAATGTTACTTTTGTATTTTTAGTTGTACTTCCTACACTAGGAACTATATAGCATTTATCACTTGGAAGTATTGTATTTGCCCAAGCAGTATCACCTTGTGGACCACGAGATCCTGTTCCACCAGTATCTCCAGTTTCGCCTTTCTCACCTTTGCTTCCGGTTTCGCCTTTCTCACCAGTTTCTCCAGTTTCACCTTTAGCACCTTTAATATTTCCTTTTTTGACCCACTTACCACTTTCTTTAACATAATAATCAAATGATGAGTAATCAATATATGAATCTCCATCACTTCCTAATGTATCATTTGGAGCTCCTTCTCCATTTAATACAGAAGATCCATTTTTTCCATCTTTACCTGGAGTACCTTGATCGCCAGTAGCACCCTTTTCTCCTGGAGCGCCAGTCTCCCCTTTTTCTCCTTGAGGACCCTCTCCACAACTTGTTAAGCTTATTGCACTAACCGCTAATAAACTTAATACTAATAATTTCGATTTTTTCATGTTGTTAATAAACCCTTCTTTTATTAATTTAC
>CAVGUA010000133.1:2681-5222 GCA_963632335.1 Parabacteroides goldsteinii | reverse complement strand
TCCCTGGTACGGTTGTTATGGTAGGCAAAAGAACACAAAACATTTATCAATGGGATGAAATGGGTACTATTGAATATGTAGAATATCAAGACTTAAAAGCTGAGGCTATTAATAATAAGTCTACTTATTTATACGATCCATTATTAATTATCCAAAGTCAAGAATTCGTTGAATCTTATGAAAATCTGGTTAAATTGTACGCTAATACTTATAATGACGATGAATTGATTTCTATCATTAAAAATAGTTCGGCAGAAGAATTAAAAGATATAATCGAAAGACTACCTGTTGGATTAAAAAATGCTGTTAAGACTATTGTCGCAACTATGATGCAAGATGGAAGTTTGGATAGTTTAAGTAAAATTCGTGTAATTGATGATATTTTTGGAACTGAGATGATTAAGCAGGCTGAAATGTTCTTATAGGAGGTTTAAATGACTTCTTATACTGATATTTATGATGCTTTTTTAAAAAGAATTGAAGATGCTGAATTAGCTAGTCTTTCAGAAGCTGATATTTATGAAAGATGTAATGAATGGTTTGAATCTGCCATAGCATATATGGAACTCCATTCTATTAAGCTGATTAATGATTTATCTGACAGAGATGATAATCTAGAATGTTTTAATAATGATTTAAAAAAATATGAAATTGAATTAATTTGTATGTATATGTTGGTTGCATGGTATACATCCAAGATTAATTCGTTAGAAACTACTACTATGTTTGTTGGTCATAAAGAAGAAAAATGGACTTCGCAGAAAGAACATATGAATATGTTGAAGGATGCGAGAACCATGCAATTAAACCGTGCTAGAAAGTTTTGTCGTGATTATGCTTATGTGCATAATGACTATATAGAAGAATAGCATGGATTGTAAGTATGGATATTTTACTAATGACCAAATGAATGAGTATAAGAAGAGATTACATAGCCTTATTCATTGGCTATTAATTTATCAAGAAAATAATAATCCCAACACGGAGAAATATTTTCAAAAAGTCCAATATAAATTAAATGGACTGAATGAATTGTTATTATACCCTTCCCAACTTGTAGAAATACAAGCTTTGGTGGAGGCAGCTTTTATTGAATATAAAAAAAATGAACAATGTGACCATTCAACGTTTAGAAAATGTATTCTAGACGCTCATGAAATGATTGATAGAATTCCTGTAGGTGATTAATATGGGGACTTTTATTGATAGAATGAATCGTGTGCTTGAAAACGGAAGCGTTGGACAGCATTACGTTAGTAAAACTAACTTAGTTGAAGATAAACTATTTACTTATGACCAAGCTTATAAGCGTGGTTTAATTTATGATTGGGACATGAATCCAATTGAAGAAGTTGATTTTAAGATAGAAAAAACAAAAGTTTTTGAACCAGAAAGCTATCATGTTGAATATTATGCACACTTTAGACCAGACTTTAATCCTGAGCATCTTTATAGAGATAGATACTATCGAAAAGATGGTAAGGATAGATTTGGTTTTTATTTGGATGTGTATGATAATTCAAGACAAGTTTCTGATAAATGGTTGATAATGCAAAAAGATGATAGAGTGGCATTTGATCGCTATGTTATGTATAGATGTAATTGGTGTTTGGAATGGGTTGCTGATGGTGTATATCATCAAAAAGTTGTTGTTGTACGAGACAAATATGATAATGGAGAAAATGAGACTAAATCCAATCGAACATTAGGTGGTTCATCTACTTATGGAGATTTATCATTTGATATTCCATCGAGCCAAGAGGCTTATACTATCAAGTTAGGAACGAGAGTTATTATTTCTGATAATGTTCAAAGTCCTGTAGTATATGAAGTTGTCAATTTTAAAGATGTTACTAATCTTGGAGTCACAAAGGTGTATTTAATTAAATGCTTATTTAATAAGAATACTGATTTTGTTGGCAATGTTAGTGATATGGATAAATACGACACTGTTATTGATGTGCCTGCTGATTTGCCTGATGGATTTGGTGGCAGTTATCATATGATTGCTAATTGTATACGTTCGCCTCTTGAGGATTATAAAGAACCAACTGACGAGACTGTAGATATTAGCAAAATGAAGTTATCTAAGCCTCAAGACAATATTTATATTAACGGTAGCCCAATTACAATTACTGCTTTAAACGCTGGCAATACAAATGTGTATTGGCATTTCTTTTTAGATGGTATCGAATATGACCGAGATGAATTAACTGATTATTTTGAGATTACAATCAGTAGGCATATATTGACCATTAAAGCAATTAATCAAGATTTAGCAAAGTATATTTTAAAGATTGCTATCTATGATGCAGATAGAACTTATTATGATTTTATTGAAATGGAGGTAAAGTATAATGGCTAAAATTGAAGCAAAGCAAAAAGAGCCTGCTTTATCCCAAGATACGATTGATATCATTCATCGTAGTTTTGGTATACCAAACAATGCAGGAACTGATGAATTAATTCGTTATAAACATAAAATCATGAATATTTTGTTGAATAATGATGATTTACTTAGAACGTTGCATTATCCAAATG
>CAVGUA010000133.1:1917-2671 GCA_963632335.1 Parabacteroides goldsteinii | reverse complement strand
CAATAATGCATTAAATGGAGATTATTATCGTAACGTTTGTATATTTGATTTTCTTAGACTTCCTGACTTTAAAAGCGATGTGAGAAATTATGTTTGTTTTGAAGTCCGTGAGTCTAATCCTTTTGACTCGCACATTACAAGGAGAGTAATTTTTCGAGTTGTATCTCATTTGGACGAGATGATTACTGATTGGGGTGTATCTAGAGTTGATTTGTTGGCTTGTATTATTAAAAATGAGTTTAACTGGTCTAACGAGTTAGGTATTACTTTGGTCAAGCAATACGATGAGCCTTCTATGGCTGATAATGATTATTACTATAGAGAGATTTCATATAAAATGCAAGTTCAAAACGAAGCGTACAACAAGATTAATAATGTTAAATTTTAATGGCTGAAGAAGTAGAAGAAACAAAGAAAATTGAAGTTGTAAATGATTACGACATATTAAAGATATATTTTGGCGATCCAATTGAGATTGATAAATATATAACCATTTACCAACCAACAATAGAACAAATCAAGGAATATGGTGAATCCGAGTTTTGGAGCATAGCCTCTCGGTTATGTGGCAATCCAACAAGTATGAGATATCCTTTATGGAAAGTCGGCATTGATTGGAATAAAATCTCTGAATTTGATTTATTCTTACTTATATATAAAACTTTTGAACAGAAGAAAACATCTATCTTCTTTGGTGATTTAGATTTTACAAAATTAGTTCCAATTAAATCAGAAGATAAATATGTTCTTATTG
>CAVGUA010000133.1:0-1907 GCA_963632335.1 Parabacteroides goldsteinii | reverse complement strand
GATCCTGACTGCCCCGAACTTCAAATCGATGAGGCTTTATATAAAAAAATCGTTGGATACTTGCGTATCATTGTTAATATCCATCCTAAAACCGAGCTTACTAAAAGCAAAGCCACTAAAGAGGCTATTATTTATGAAGAGGAAATGGCGATTAAAAATGAGGCAAGAAAACATAAGAACGATAAATGGAAGCAGTCAGTCCTCGTCCCTTTAATTTCGTCAGCTTTAAATCATAGTGGATTTAAATATAGTAAGAACGAACTTCGTGATGTAGGCATATTTGAGTTTATGGACTCAATTAAACGTCTGCAAATAATCGAAAGCGTTACTTCACTGATGACAGGAATGTATATGGGAATGTTGGATACTAGTAAATTAGATTTAAATAAAGAACTTAATTGGTCTAGAGATATGTATGAATCCTAGGCTTTATATAAATGGTGTGAAACGTGCCTTAAAACAATATTGTTTTTAAAGCCTTTGCGCAGTTTACATAAATGAGCCATTTTAAGGCTCAATATATTACATTAGGTTTAAACGGGTAAGTCACCCGTTTTTATTTTTTTAAGGAGGAAAAACTATGGCTTTTACAATTGATGGTATCGTAATTGACCGTATTCAATACGGTATTGCCGAAAGTTCAGATGGTCAAGCATTATATACATTGACTCAATTAGCAGATGCTTCTATTAATATCACTGCTGAATCAAAAGATGCAGTTGACTCTCGTGGAACTTTAATTAAACGTTTCTATACTGGTAAAACTGGTGAATTTACAGCAAACAACGCATTCGTTGACTTCAACATCTTAGCTGCTAGTACAGGTTCAGATAAGAAGGTTGCTGGTGAAGGAAAATATGTTTCTGGTATCCAAATGCCTTGTATCAAAACTTATAGCATTAAAGAATTAAAAGACAACAATATCACTACTGTTGATTTAAATGGTTTAGTAGAAGGTACTTGTGAAGTTATTGGTATCGCAAATAACGGTTCATTAACTGAAATTGCTACAACTAATGTCGCAGGCTCTACTTTAACTTTCCCTACCAAGAAGAATGATGCTACTACTCAATGGGTTGTTAAGTATGAAAAGACATCAGCTAAAGGTGTTAAGATTATCAACTCTGCTGATGAATTCCCTTCAACTGTTAAATTAACATTAAAAGCATTAGCAATTGACCCATGTAACCCTGATATCGTTCGTGGTTGCTACATTGTTATGCCTTCATTCCAAGTTTCACCTGAAACTGAATTTAGTTTAACAACTGATAGTCAATTATCATTCAACGGTACATTACAAGTTGATTACTGTTCAGCAGACAAAGAATTGTATTCAATTTACTTCGATGCTGAAGAACAAGAAGCTTAATTAAAGCTTTAAATTAATGAGAGGTCTTCCCTGACCTCTCTTATATTTATTAATGAGAGGCGAGATTATTCGTCTCGTTTTTGATTAATCAATATAAGAAAAGGAGATATAAAATGAAAAAAGGTATGAGAAAATGTGTTGTTTGTGGACAAGAATATGAATTCTGCCCTACTTGTGCTGAATCGGCTGATGAACCAACTTGGAGATTAATGTTTCATGATTTAAATTGTCGTGAAATCTATAATATTTCTACTGCATATTTAGCAAAACAAATGACTAAAGAAGAAGCTATTGAAGCTTATAAGAAAACGGACTTATCTATTCGTGACAATATTCTGCCTGATTTTCTTCAACAAGCATTAGATGAATGTATTCCGACTAAAAAAGAAGAAACTGTAAAAGAAGTTAAAGAAGATGATGAAGTGGTTGAAGAAAAACAAATGGTGAATGCTTACCAGAAGAAATCATTTAATAATTATAAAAAGAATAAAAAGAAATAATTAAGAAATAAATTGGAGAAAACGGCTATAGATAACAC
>CAVGUA010000132.1:0-5583 GCA_963632335.1 Parabacteroides goldsteinii | reverse complement strand
AATCTAAATATATAAGATATAGATAAAATTTAAATATTCTTTATTTTTTAAGAAATTTTTAAGACTTCAATTCTATAATAGAATCAATAAAAGTAGCGGTTTTAATGAATGAAAATTAACAAAGACTTTTTAAAAGCAAGGGCAAATAATATTTCATCAGAATTACATATTTCACAAAATATAAATGTTTGGTTACTGGTGAAAATCTTGCTATTAAAAGTTCATCTATGAAATCTAATTTTTTAATGCATTTAATTAATTAATGTTATAAAATTGTTTTAACATGAAAAAAAGCATTTTTTTCGATTTAGACGGCACATTATGGGATGCGATAAATCAAATTAAAGAAAGCTGTAATTTGACAATGGAAAGGCTAAATCAACCTTTCAGTTTTTCTTTTGAGGTGATTAAATCGACGATGGGTCTTACTCCTCTTGAAACTTTGCCAATAACTTTTCCTGGTCTTGAAGAAAAGGAAGCAATGAAATTATTTCAAGAATGCGTAAAAGATGAAATAAAGTTCTTAAACAAAAAGCCTGGAACTTTATATCCTAATGAAATTGAAGTTTTAACTTCGCTTTCAAAAAAATATCCTTTATACATCGTTTCTAATTCTGATGTCGGATACGTCGAAAATTATCTTACTTCATGCCATATGGAAAAGTATTTCAAAGGACACGTATGTGCTGGCGATACTAAACTTTCCAAATGGCAAAATATCCTTTATCTAAAAGAAAAAGAAGGGATAGATGAAGTTATTTATGTTGGTGACACTCTAAAAGATAAAATTGAAAGCGAAAAAGCAAATGTTCAATTTATCCATGCAAGTTATGGATTTGGAGTTATTGAAAATGATGAATTTAAAATAACAAATCTTTTAGAACTTCCACCATTAGTTGATGAGATGTTTAAAGGGGACTAGTTGTTGAAAAAGATTCAAAATAATTTTTATTTGAATCAAGAACGGAGAATTTTTATGGAAAAAGAAAATGTAAACAAGCCATTTAAATTGGATGTAAAAAGAACTTGCATTATTGGTTTTGCATTCTTTGGCATTCTTTTATTATGGCAAGTCTATGATTCTTGGTGTCCAACTTTTTTAACTGAATTATTTAAAAAAGCTATTCCAGGATCATCAGAAAAAGAAGTTCAATATCTTGTTGGAATTATGATGGCTATGGATAATTTAGCTGCTTTAATTTTATTACCAATATTTGGTAAATTATCCGATAAAACGGAAACTAAAATTGGAAAGAGAATGCCTTACATTTTAGTAGGTACATTTGTATGTGCAGTTGCTTTTCCTTTTATACCTGTATTTTTTCACTATAACAATATAGTGGGTTACATTATTACAACTTTAATTGTTGTTTGTTTCATGATGATGTATAGAAATCCTGCGGTTTCTTTAATGCCTGATCTTACTCCAAAACCATTAAGATCAAAAGCTAATGGTATTATAAATATCATGGGATATGTTGGTGGAGCTTTTGCAACTATTGTTGGTATTTTCTTTGTTTTAAGTAAATATTTAGGAACAAAAGGAACAGATAGTTGGCAATATAATAATATTTGGGCTATTGAAATTCCATTTTTAATTGCATCAGTTTTAATGGTTATTTCAGCTTTAGTTTTATTCTTCACAATTAAAGAAAATAAAATTAAAGAAGAGATGAAAGATGAATTAGAACGTGGCGAAAAATTTGCTGCTGTTGAAAATAAAATCGAAGATGATAAACCAATGACTAAAGCAAATAAAACAATGCTTATTCTTATTTTAATTGCTGAGTTCTTCTGGTTTATGGCTGATAATGGTATTGGAACCTTCATGGGTAACTATACAATTTATTATTTAAAAGCTAACTCAAGTTCAAATATGATTAACATTATCGTTGGTGGAGTTGGTTCAGTTGTTGGCTTTGCATTAGGTGGTTTCATAGCTGAAAAAATTGGCCGTAAATGGACTGTTGTTAGTGGTTTATTATTAACTTTATGTAGTTATTTATTCTGGCTTATTGCGTCATATACTTTCCTTAAAGGTGCAGCAGGTAGTGGAACATTCCCATTTGCTATTTATGTAATTTGGTTATTTAAAGGATTTGGTATGTCGCTTGTTCATGTTAATTCCTTCCCAATGGTTGTTGAACTTTGTTCATCAAAGAAAATTGGTGCTTTCACAGGTTATTATTATGCTTCAAGTATGGCAGCTCAAACAATTACTCCAATTGCATTAGGTTCATTAATGCTTATTGATGGATTAACATTTAGTTTCTTACCAGTTTATGCCTTTATTTGTGTAAGTTGTTCAGTTGTTGTATTTATGTTTGTTAAGAACGTAAAAATTAATAAAGTTAAAGTTTCTAAAGGTTTAGAAGCTTTCGATCAAGAGGACTAAAATGACTAAAGAGGAAATTAGAAAATCTTTAGATTCAAGATTCTTTTTAGGAATTTGTCATAGAGGTTATCATAATAAAGATGATATCGAAAATGGTGTAAGAGCATTTGAAAATGCCATTAAAAATGATATGGCCATTGAATTTGATATTCATTTAACAAAAGATAATCAACTTGTAGTTATTCATGATTCATCTTTAAAAAGAGTTACTTCAAAAGAAGGTATTGTTGAAGATTTAACAGTCGAAGAACTTCAAAATAATTACAAACTTAATGATGGTGAAGTAATTCCAACTTTTAAGGAAGTCTTAGAACTCGTGGATGAAAAAGTTCCGCTCGTTATCGAACTTAAAGTGTATAAAGGTAATTACAAAGCTTTAGCAAATAGACTTAAAGAAGAATTAAAAGATATTAAAGATAAGAGTAAATATGTCTTAATTTCTTTTGATCCAAGAGCCTTGATTGCATGTAAAAACTTTGGATTAATTCGACAATTATTAATTGATGCCGATGGAAAACATAGTTATGTTTATTCATTAAGAAATCTCTTTGAAGGTGTCGATATGCATTATAAAGATGTAGAAAAGAAGAAAGTTCAAAGATATTATAAAAAACACATGATTAACATTTGGACTGTTGAAGATGAAAATGTAGTAACTTCGGCTCTTCCATATGTTGATATGATTACTTTCCAAAATATTGATTGTAATTTTGTTAGAGAAAAGATGAAAAATAAAAAGTAAATTAAAAAGCTCATTATCGTTTTGAAATAATGGGCTTTTATTATTGGCTAAATGTTAGGCTTTATTTTTCTTATTTTCTTTCGCAATCCCTAAAAAATAAAGCGTGATTCCAAGGAAATATAGGATTGGAAGCGCACAAAATAATATATCTAAGTAATTTGTTGCAAAAAATGAAATAATCATTGATGAAATAAAAAATGCTAAACTTCCAAAATATAAGTAAGTTAATAATGTTTTGTTTGATTTTTTACCCACTGAAATATAAGTAAATATTCCAATTACAATTCCAAATATGGAAAGAATAAATCTGCATAGGTAGCGAATAAAACCATTTGTGGCATTTTCATATAATGTCCAATCCGCACTAAATAAATTGTATCCTTCAATAACGATAAAGACTAACGAAAATAAAATTACAAATGCTGAAAATATACAACTAATAATTTTTCCTGCTTTTTTCATAATTAAAAGTTCCTTTCGTAAATTTTTTCACATAATTCACTAGTTACAAAATCACTTACAATAATTCCTAAATTTTTACGATTTTGAATTTCGTTAGGTAGCCAATTATTAATGATTTTTGCACTACTTCCAGCATAAGTAGGAGGGAAAGCACTTAAGAAATAACATGAACTAAAATTAAGGGTTAATTTATCTACATTTTTAGCGCTATAATCAAAGCAATTTAAAATTTCATTTTTCTTTTCTTCTATATCTTTTAATTTATAGTAGTCTTGAACATGAAGATTACTTTTTTTAATATCAAAAGTATTTGTTGTGGACGAATCTGGATCAAGCCAGCCATCATAAGCAGGTAAACCAATTGTGCTATCTTTATATCTAGAAATTAAGAAAATTTTTCCTCTTAATTTTCCTAGTGTTTCAGGAATTAAGCCTGATAAATCCCAATTTGAAGAGTAGGATGAAAGTGCACTTTTAAGAGAATCATCAAAAGTAGCATTGGTATTTACTGCATTACTTTCTTTTTTAATAGAAACTATCAAAGCTTCAGAAGGATGATTCTTTAAAAATGATTCAAAGTCATTAAGTGTACTAGCAAAGTCTAAATCTTGGTCAACTATACCATGAACTACCTTTAATTCATTATTTCTTTGTTGAAGTCTCATATCAAAGAAACGTGCACCTGCATTTAATTGGTCAATAATGGATAAGTCTTGACACTTTCCTGATAAATCACCAATTGAATGAAATGCTCCTGAATCATGTGAACCAGGAATAGATAAGGAAGTTAAAGAAATAGAATCACTAACATTTTTCATCCAATCTGATCCTTTAGTAGTGGATGATGTAGTTGATAGTGGTAGCATTGCAAAAACTGATGCAACGCATAAAGTTGCTGCAACTGATGCAGCAATAATTAAATGTTTATTTTTATTCATACAATTACTTTATCATTTAATGCTAAAAATGATAAGTAACAACTTAATAATGTTGATGATCCCAATTGTTTTTTTGTTCTTTAAAAATAAAAATTGAGATTAGAATAGTTTTAATCTCAATTTATTTATAGTGCATAAAAAGTGGTTTTATTAATTATTTAGTAAGAAAATAGTCGAAAATTTTACTGATTGATTCTTTAGACATAAATGGATAAAACCTATTTATATCAATATATTGGAAATTCCCTTTACAATATTCGTCACAAAGATAATCTAGAGAACTTTTTGAAACAAATGGTGCAAATTTAATTAATTCATCCTTTTTTGTTTCGTCTTTTAGGTATTCCATAAAAATATGATCAACTACTTCTTTGGACATAAATGGTAATAAACAAACCAACTTTATATTTTTATATTTTGGATTGCCTTTTACTTTTTCTTTAGCAATTTCTTCAACTTTTTCTTTTCCTAAAAATGGAAGTAAAGAATAAAAATTCTTCTCATTGCCTTTAAAAATAAACTCAAAATTTACATCTACATCATTGTCTTTAGTATTGATATAAATATGCTTTTCTTTTTTAAGATTAGAGATTTTATCAAGTATTTTAGCTTTCTTTTCTTCTAATATTCTTTTTCGTGATTCATAATTATCGTCTTTGTTTAAATCATCAATTTCATCTTCAAGATCACTTAAATCATCTTCCAAGTCATCGATTTTATCATTATATTCTTCGATTTCTTCTTCTCTTTCTTCTTCTTTTTCATCCATATAGTCATCATAATCATCTTCATCATCTTCACTTGTAAAAACAAGCTCAGATTTATTTAATTTTGTGGCTTCTTCAAATGAAATTTTTTCATAAACTTCATTACCATCTTTTATAACTTTTCTTAAAATCATAGTTTTTATTCTCCCTTTACGTATTTAATGTTTTCTTTGAATTCTAAATAATTTTTATTATTTAAATAATTTTCAAGATAGTTGTCGCTTTGCTTCAAAAATTTTCTATCTTTAGTTTTTTTTGATTTCTTATTTTTCATAGAAC
>CAVGUA010000131.1:971-5742 GCA_963632335.1 Parabacteroides goldsteinii | reverse complement strand
TTATAAAACCTTATACAAAAGAACAAGTTAGATATGAAATCGAAGAAAATCCAACAAGTAATGTTTTACTTGCAGTAAAAGATGATGAACCTAAATTTGTTTATGGATTTATTGATTTTTGGATTACCTTTGATTCAGCAACAATTTGTCAAATCGCAGTCAAAAAAGAATATCAAAAACAAGGTGTTGCAAGTATGCTTTTAAACCAGTCATATATGATTTTAAAGGCTAATGATGTGCTTTTTTACACTCTTGAGGTAAGAGAGCATAACACAAGTGCTATTAATTTATATATGAAGCATGGTTTTTCAAAAGTAACTGTTAAAGAGCAATATTATGAGAATGGTGAAAACGCTATTTATATGATGAAAGGATTAAACTAAAATGAGTAAAGATATTATTATTCTTGCACTAGAATCATCTTGTGATGAAACAGCATGTGCTATTATTAAAAATGATGAATTAATTAGCAATATAGTTTCAACTCAAATTGAAATGCATAAAAAATATGGTGGCGTTATGCCAGAAATCGCATCGAGATTACATCTTGAAAATATTTTAGTGGTTATTAATGAGGCTCTTGAAAAAGCAAATGTTAAACTTGAAGATTTAACTGCTATTGCAGTAACTAGAGGTCCTGGATTAATTGGTGCTCTTCATGTTGGTTTACAAGCTGCAAAAACTCTCTCACTAGTTTTAAATATCCCTTTAATACCAGTTCACCATTTATGTGGTCATATCTATGCAAATGAATATGTTAATCCATTAAAATTTCCTTTGCTTGCAGTTGTTGTAAGTGGAGGAAATACTGAACTTGTATACATGAAAAAACATTTAGATTTTGAAATTATTGGTGAAACAAAAGATGATGCAATTGGTGAATCTTTTGATAAGGTAGCAAGGGTGCTTGGCCTTCCTTATCCAGGAGGAATTCCAATTGATAAATTAGCAAAAGAAGGTAAACATACATATAATTTACCAATGCCAATGCATGATGGAAGTTTAAATTTCTCTTATAGTGGACTTAAAACTGCCGTTATAAATACTGTTCATAATCTTGAAGCGAAAGGCGAAAAAGTTAATGTTAATGATATGTGCAGGTCGTTTGAAGATGTTGCGGTAGGCGAAATTATAGATAGAGTTAAAAGAGCGAGCGATAAATATGATTTTAGACAAGTCGTATTAGCGGGTGGAGTAAGTGCAAATAGCTACTTAAGAGAAGAAATAGTAAGAATTTTTAAAGGAAGTGACATTGAAGTAATTATTCCTCCAATATGGTGCACAACTGATAATGCGGCAATGATTGCTAAAGTTGGTCGATATTTATATGATGAAAAAGTTTTCGCAGATTTAAATATTGGTGTTGATCCTTCATGGAAGATTGAAGATTATCGAAAATTTTAAAAGTAGTATAATTTATAAACGGATGGAGAAAATTATGGATAGAGAGTTAAGTGTTAGAAAGTTATATCTTGGAATACAAGACAAGAAAATCATGGATGGAGATACAGTTTCCATGTATGGTTGGGTTAAATCAGCAAGGAATAATGGTAATGTTGGTTTTATTGAATTTAACGACGGAACCCATTTTAAAGGTGTTCAATTAGTATTTGTTAAAGAAGGAAAATGTTTTGATGATGCTGCAAAAATCAAATATGGTTCTTCGATAAAATTTGAAGGTAAAGTCAAATTAACTCCAAATATGCCTCAACCATTCGAAATTGAACTTGAAAGCATTTCTTTGGTAGGGGATTGTGCTGAAGATTATCCTCTTCAAAAGAAAAAACATAGTTTTGAATTTTTAAGAGATATTTGTTATTTAAGACCACGTGCAAATACTTTCCAAGCATTGTATAGAGTTAGAAACACACTAGCTTATGCTGTTCACACTTATTTCCAAGAGCATGGATTTATGTATATTCATACCCCAATTTTAACTGCAAATGATGCTGAAGGTGCAGGTGAAGTTTTTAAAGTTGTTGTCGATCCAAAACATCCTGAAGATTTCTTCAAAGCAAAAGCTGTTTTAACAGTTAGTGGACAACTTCATGTTGAACCATTTGCGTTAGCATTTAGAGATGTTTATACGTTTGGTCCAACTTTTAGAGCAGAAAATAGTAATACTCCACGTCACGCAAATGAATTTTGGATGATTGAACCAGAACTTGCTTTTGCTGATCTTAACGATGATATGGATTGTATCGAATCTTGCTTAAAATTTGTTATTAAGTATGTTTTAGATAATTGTAAAGATGAAATGAAATTCTTTGATTCATTTATTGAAAAAGGAACGATTGATAAATTAAATAAAGTTATTAATTCACCATTTAGAAGAATGACTTATACAGAAGGTATCGAACATTTATTAGCAGCACAAAAAGCTGGTCATAAATTTGAATATAATAACATCTTCTGGGGAATGGATTTACAAAGTGAACATGAAAGATATTTAACTGAAGAAGTTGTTAAAGGTCCAATGTTTTTGACTGATTTCCCAAAAGATATTAAAGCTTTCTATATGAAAAGAAATCCAGATGGCAAGACAGTTGCTGCATGTGATTTACTTGTTCCAACTGAAGGAGAAATTGTTGGTGGATCTCAAAGAGAAGATGATTATGAAGTTTTAAAAGATATTATGGTTGACAAAGGAAATGCCGAAGGACTTGAATGGTATTTGAACTTAAGAAAATATGGTGGATGTCCACATTCAGGATTTGGTATTGGTTTTGATAGATTATTAATGTATATTACAGGTATGAAGAATATACGTGATACTGAACCATATCCACGTGTTCCAGGGAGTTTAAAATATTAATATGCAAAAGCTTGAAAGAAAACAAGAAATTCTTACACCAAAAGTAGATGAAACAGGTAGTGTTGCTATTAAAAGAGAAACGGTAGAAGTAGAGAAGATGGAACAAGAAATTGATCCAGCTATTCTTGAGCAAAAGCAAAAAGCTAGAAAAAGAGCTATCATTGTTTTTGGAATAATTGATTTAATTTTATTTGGAGCAATTGTTTACCAAGTTGTAACTCTCTTTATGGAAATATTCCAAAGCATAGGAAATGCATAATAAAAGAGCGATTTACTCGCTCTTTTTTACTCTTCTTTACTCCCAATATTTACTTCTTTTGGCTTAGATTCATTATTTTCATTTTTTGGATGAGCATTTACTTTATTTAAATTATAGAAATGAGTGATGTCTAATTGAGATAAATCTTTACTATAAATAGTGCTCTTTAATTTTTTAATTCTATAAAGTCTAGCAATGTAAGCTTGAACATTTATTAAATACCAAAAAATGGATATAAATGAAAATAAGAAAATAAAATAATTTGTAATTGCTGGTCCTTCAATAAAATGGGGTCTATTTGTTATTTCAATTCCATCAAATCCTAGAGGTGGAACATATTTTGCATTTGAAAAATCAAATATATAAATTAATGATAAAACACCTGTTTTTGTATCAAATATCGATTGATTCCATTCACCAATGATTGCGTGATAGACTAACCAAGTAAAGAAAGCAATTAATCCAATAATTATTGGAGCAATGCTTGCTCTAAAAAAGCAAATTTTATTTTTTAGTTTTGCGATTTTATTGAATTCTTTTGATGTATCACAAAGTCGAGAAATAACGACATTCGTCATATAAGTATCAACTTTTTTACCTTGGAATCTCATAATTGATTCAATCAATCTACCAATTAATCCAAGAATTAAAAACAACACGATAAAAACAAGTAAAACAATTGCAACAACTGTCAAAATCATTTTAGTTTTCTCACTAAGGAGTACAAGAAGAGTGATATTATCCATTGTTTTCTCCTCCATCCTTATGCTCTAGTCTTTCAGCCGTATAATCTATTGTTTCAGGATTTTGATTTTGAATACTTGCATTTGGTTGAACTTGCCCAAGATGTTGACCATTGATATTCAAGTTAAAAGTGACACCTTGTTGAGGTTGTGGTTGTTGAGGCTCAGGTTCTGAGAAATCTCTTGCTCTATTCAATATAGTTTGAGCTTCAATATCTTCTTTTAAGGTAAGACCAGTTGGTTTGCCTTTGAAGAATAAAATGATAGTTCTAAAGAACATTACGATCCAAACGATAAGAAGATAAACTCCATAAACAGCAAAAAAGCAAATACCTAATGGTATCAAAAATAAATAGAGAACGCCTTTTCCTAATAATTTAAAAAATTCTAACATTTCTTACCTGAATTTTTGTTCATTATAAAATGAACATATATAAAGTATATAGCACCTGCGAAACTCATACAAATACCAAATATTGAAAGAGAACCAAAAGCAGCATAGAAGTTGAAGTACTGAAGTAATGCTACAAAAATCATCCATGAAGCAATAAAAGTCAAGGATGAAACAATTGAGAAAATAAGAATTTGTTTTTTAATTAGTTGAATCGTAATAATAATTGATGAAATTATTGAAATAGCTAAGAATGTATATGAAATATCAAAGAAATTCATACTTGAAAAAATTAGTGTCATAGATGAACTTATTGCGCTGATAACGATAAAAATAAGAGATACATCAGAGAATAAGTTTATTTTATATCCCAATTTTAAAAGTTCATTTTTTGTTATGATAAAAACAATAAACATCTCAAGGGTACATAACATGAATAATGCACCATAAATAAAATAAGTTATATTTTGAACATTTATAAGGTTTAACAAAGTTAGAATTGAATTTATAGTATTAACTTGATAAATAAAATCTATTAAAGGTATTATTGCAACTTTTGTGAG
>CAVGUA010000131.1:0-961 GCA_963632335.1 Parabacteroides goldsteinii | reverse complement strand
TGAGGAACAAAACTGCAACAGAAATAAAATAAGAAATTGTTCCATCCTTATTTAAAGTTATAAATAAAGCGAAAAATAAGCCTTGTAATAATGCAGGCAATAAATATAGCAAAGTAGTTGTTAAGTCTTGAATAGAAAAACATATTGCTAAAATCATAGTAATAGAAAAATATATAGGAAAATAACGTTTTCTAGTATTTAAACAATATATAGTAGAAATTAATGGAAGAAACAAAATTAAAATGTATCCAGATAATGGTAAATATGTTGCATAAATAGTGATAATTAGATTTAAAGCAACCAATAAAGCCATTAATGGAATAGTTGATTTTAGATCGTTTTTCTTATTTATAAGTTTCATTTTTTAATTCTACTATTTTTTGGTTTTCTTGTATATAAATGGGGTCTTAAATGATATAATTTTAGGGTTATGAATTACAAAAATGAATTAAACGAAAATCAATATAAAGCTGTTACAAGTGATGCTCAATTCTTGCGTATTATTGCTGGCGCCGGGAGTGGTAAAACAAGAGTTTTGACATATAGGATCGCTTATTTAATTGAACAAATGAATGTTTATCCTAGCAAAATCTTAGCTATTACATTTACGAATAAAGTTGCTAAAGAAATGAAAGAAAGAACCATTAAATTATTGCCCGATTATAATTTACGTGGTTTATCTATTTCTACATTTCACTCTTTTTGTGCGCGTTTTTTAAGATCTGAGATTTCAGAGTTAGGATTTCCAAACAATTTCTTTATTATGGATGATGCCGATTCTTTACAATTAATTAAAAACATTGGCGAAACTTTTGGATTTAAAAGAACTGATGAAAATAACACTGACGCTTTTGATTTTATTAAAAGACAAAAATGTTATGGAAGAATGCCAAGTGATTGCGAAAATAATGCAAGTTTTCGTGGGAAAACATTATTGATAAGATATTTCAAAGAATACGAA
>CAVGUA010000130.1:0-5748 GCA_963632335.1 Parabacteroides goldsteinii | reverse complement strand
GAGTTAAACTTATCGAATCTGCACAAAAGCTAAAGAAAACATTTGATGAATTAAAAATATAAAAAATGGCCATTTATTTGGTCATTTTTTTATATAACAAACTTATTGATTCCTCATCAAGATATGGGATAAATTTGTTTATATCAATGTTGTAAGTAAGTTTATCTAGGCAATATAATTCAATGATGTTGGTTAAAGTTTGCTTACCTACAAAGGGCAAAAAATATGTAATATCTTTGTTTTCTTTTAATAGATTTACAAAGATTTGATCAATATCTTCTTCATCCATAAAAGGAAGTATATTTTTTATCCTTACATCTTGATAAACTAAGTTATCTGATGATAATACTTTGTTTAATAAATCTAGCAATTCTTCTCTATTTAAAAATGGTATTAATTTTTTAAAACTAAACATAAATATTTCTCCTTCTTCTTTTAAATTATTGTATTAAAAATATAAAAATATTGCTGCCAAGTTTATTTGTATTTCTAGCAAGAAATCTTTACTTTTTATATTTATTTAGGAACTTAAATAATATAGAATAATTCGTATGAAGAAGTTTTTAATATTTGATTTAGATGGTACATTAATTGATACTGCTGAAGGTATTACGAAGGCTGTAAATAATACATTAGCTCATTTTGAATACCCTTATAATTATAGAAAAGAAGAAATAATAAAGTTTTTAGGCCGAGGTGCAAGATACTTATTTTCTTGTGCAACAAAAAAGAAAGAAATTGATGAGGATGAATTTAGTTATTTTACTATCGAGTATGTGAAAACTCAAAATGTCTCAAAAGTTTATCCAAATGTTGAAGATACTTTAGTTTCTTTATATCAAAAAGGCTACCAATTACTTGTTTTTTCAAATAAGCCTAATGGAGCATTACAATTTTTAATGAAAGACAAACTCCCAAATATTCATTTTTTAGTTATCCAAGGGAATGTTCCTGAATATCCGCCAAAACCAAATCCTATATTATTAAATAAAATTATGATGGTTAATGGACTTGAAAAGGAAAATGGATATTATATTGGAGATTCAATAGTTGATTTAGAAACTGCGAGAAATGCAAATTTAAAATCTATAATTTTAAAATCTGGTTATGGCGATTATGATGAAATCGAAAAAGCTAAACCAGACTATATGATTGATGATTTTAATGGACTATTATCATTAATAAATAAAATTGAAGGTAATGAGTAAATGGAAAAAATAGTACGAGAAAATTATACTTTTAATAAGAAATGTTTATTAATATTGCTCTATCTTTTTTATATTAATAATGTTGATTATAAATCTATTATTTTTCGAAACTTTGGTTTTCATTTTGATCCTACTTGCAACTTTAAAGTAATTGTTACAAGTAAAAAGGGAAATATTCATAAATATATCGTTCATATTTTTAATAATGAAATTAATGATAAAAAATTAAAGGAATTAGATGTTTTAGGAAATGTTAATATTATCAAGGTAAAAAATTGTTTAGATTTAACGTTTTATGAACCAAGTCAAAGTTTAAACATTTATTTTGATGAATCAAATTTTTTAGCGCATGGTTTTGTAGAAGGTAAACCAACCAAGTATGAACTTCTTAAAGATTCAAAATCTGTCTTTAAAGAGGAATTACTTTTTAATTTAAGCAATGATATAAGCAAAAATAAAGTAAATGATAGTGCTGAATCTTTTATTCTTTTTTTGCTTAGACTTTATACAACGCAACTTCCAATTGATATGGTTTTAGGCGCTGGTATAAATATGGATTATGGCGCAAAAGATTGGCAACATTTAGTTGAAGCATTGAATCTCGATTTTTATAAAGATGATGATTTATTGGTATCACAAGTTAAGCATTATGTTGGTGATGAATTATTTGTTTCTAGTAAGTTGATTAAAACAAATGGATTCGATGTTTATGATTCTTTGAACAAGGAACTATATTTATTTAAAGAAGCAAAGTCATTTAATGACCCTGATTCAACTTTATATAAAATTGTCGATTTTTTGACCAAGAAAAAGGAAAGAATCGATGTAATTACATATAATTATGATACGAATTTAGAGTATTTATTAAGGAAAAGAAATATTAACTATAATACCGTTTATGACAATACTTCTTTTATTTCAAAATTTGCAAATATAAATATTTACCATGTTCATGGGTTATTACCATATGATAAAACTAGACAAGAAAAGTATTTAAATTCAATTATTTTTAATGAATCTGAATATTTTTACCTATATAACAATCCATATACTTGGAACATAGAAAAACAACTTCATGATTTTACATTTAATTGTTGTATTTTTATTGGTATAAGTCTTACAGATCCAAATATGAAAAGACTTTTGGAGCTTGCTACAAATTATTTAAAGTTTAATTTTATTTTCATGAAGAAAGAAAAGGCGTATAATCCTAAAGTCTATAGAGATGTTACAAATTATTTTTTCACGTATGATTTAGTAACGATCTGGATTGATGATTTTTCTGAAATTAATGATTGGTTACAACTAATCTAGGAGGATTTAAATAAATGAAAATTTCAAAAGAAGTACAAGAGGCTTTAAAAGAAAATAAGCCTGTTATTGCATTAGAATCTACAATTATTACTCATGGAATGCCATATCCAAAAAATGTCGAATGCGCGCTCACTGTTGAAAAAGTCATTCGTGATAATGGTTGTGTACCAGCAACTATTGGACTAATTAATGGCGAAGCAATTATTGGTTTAAGTCCAGAAGAAATCGATGAACTTGCTAAACATAAAAATGTTAGAAAAACAAGTAGAAGAGATTTGCCAATTGTTTATGCAACTAAAGGATGGGGTGGAACAACTGTTACAACTACCATGCTTTTGGCAAAACAAGCTGGTATCAAATTCTTTGTCACTGGTGGAATTGGCGGAGTACAAAGAGGAGCCGAAAAAACCTTTGATATTTCTAGTGATTTAGAAGAATTAGGTAGAACTTCAGTTTGTGTTATTTGTGCCGGACCAAAAGCAATTTTAGATTTACCAAAAACAATGGAAATTCTTGAAACTAAAGGCGTACCAGTTATTGGTTATGGAGTTGATACTTTACCTGCATTTTTCACTAGAGAAAGTGATTGCAAGGTTGACTTTAATGCCGAAAACCCTGAAATTGTAGCAGAAATTTGTAAACAAAAATGGAGTAATGGTCTTGAGGGCGGTGTATTAGTTTGTAATCCAATTCCTGAAGAATATTCTATGAATCCAAAATTTATCAATAAAGTTATTGATGATGCTATTAATGAAATGGATAAACTTGGAATTAAAGGTAAAGATGAAACACCATATTTGCTTGGAAAAATTGTCGAATTAACTAAAGGCCAAAGTTTAGATGCTAATATTAGATTGGTGTTAAATAATGCTTTAGTTGGTAGTTTAATTGCAAAAGAATATTATAAAAAGTAAGTGAAAATATGAAACATTCAATTTTATTAATTGGGGGATCTAATGTTGATTACATTGCAACTTCTCACAACAAAATATTAATGCACAGCAGTAATATTGGTGAAATGGAAATTTCTTATGGCGGAGTTATGAGAAATGTTACTGAAAATCTTGCAAGATTAGGTAACGATTGTATTTTTGTGACTGCGATGGGCGATGATTTAATTGGCAAAGAAATGAAGGAATACATGGAAAAATTGAATGTAAAATTGATAATGCCAAAAACTCATAAACCAACATCTAGTTATTTATGTGTAAATGATTCTGACCATGATATGTTTGTTGGCTTAAATGATATGAGAATTATGGAAGATTTATCACCAGAATTCATACGCGAAAATAGAGAAACCATAAATGAATTTGATAGTGTCATACTTGATTCAAATCTTTCTAAACAAAGTCTTAAATGCATTTTTAACGACTACAGCGATAAAAAATTTTATTGTGAAGCAATTAGTGCTAACAAAGTAGTTAGATATATGCCTTATCTTGATAAAATTTATTTATTGAAATGTAATATTTATGAAGCTAAATCTTTATTAAGTTCTGATGAAGATGCTGAAGCATTAGCCTTAAAGATTTTGAAAACCGGTGTTAAAAAATGTGTTATTACGCAAGGCAAAAATGATATTTTCTATGGCGAAGATGGAAAAGTATATTCTATTAAAGTAAACCAAGTCGAAAAGATAATTGGAAATACAACTGGTTGTGGTGATGCTATGTTTGCTGGAATTATCGACAAATTGATGATTGGCAAAACATTAAAAGAAGCCATTGAATTTGGCTGTGAATTAAGCAAGATAACTTTAGAAACAACAAAAGCTAATAATAAAGAAATTTCAAAATTAGCTTATAAACATTAATTTTTAATTATTTAATATAAATTGCATCCGGTCTTTTTTGGAACGGATCTTTTTTATCTATATGATCATAGAAAAGTACACCTTTTAAATGATCGAATTCATGTTGAAAAACAATAGCTTCATAACCAGTGAAAGTGTGTTTTTCAACTTTATTTGTTAAAGTATTAAAAGCTTCAAATGATATTTTATATGCTCTATGGACTAATCCAGGATGATCTTTATCAACTGATAAACATCCTTCTCCCCCTTCTAAAGCACATAAACGGACTGATTCACTTAAGATTTTTGGGTTAATAAATCCATATTGATGGACTTTTTCATTTTCATCGACAAAATAAATTGCAAGAAAGTCTTCATTAATACCAATTTGAGGAGCAGCAATGCCAACACCTGGTCGGACATTATTTTTTTCGCTCCAATCAGGATCTTGAGAATTTTTTAAATATTCAACCATATCCTTTAATAGTTGTTTTTTCTCCTCGCTAATTGGTTCTTCAACAGGAACTGAACGTTCTCTTATACTTTTCTTGTTATCTTTTACAATATTAAATAATTTCATAGACGAATTATTATATCATTTTTTAAATAAATAGGCGAAATATGATAAAATAATTGCGTTATGAATGAACAATTATTAAGCGATTTAATTGATTTAAGGAATAAGATATTAAATTCTACAGAATATAAAGAAGTTGTATTAAAAAATAAAGTGATGGAAACTTCTGATGATGTGAAAATTTTGTCGTATAAAAAAGATATGGCAATTATGAATTATGAAGATACATTAAGACACTATGATAAAAATAGTTTAGAAGTTATTAATTCAGAAAAAAATATGGCGAAAGCTATATATAATTTAAATAATCACCCTTTGGTTAAGGAATATAATAAAGCTTTTGCTGAATTATCGGCTATCTATAAAGAAATTAATTTAGAATTATTTGGATTTTATAAGGTGGATTTTAAATGATTAGAATTATTGGTGGGACATATAAACATAGGTTAATCAATCAACCATCTCTTGAAACAACAAGATGTACAAAAGATATTGCAAAAGAAGGATTATTTAATTCTTTAGGAGATATAGAGAATAAATCATTTTTAGATCTTTTTGCTGGAAGTGGTTCTATTGGTATTGAGGCTTTTTCAAGAGGTGCTAAACCTGTTTATTTAAATGATAAAGATAGAGAAGTTAAAAGAACAATTATGCGCAATTTAATGGGACTTGGCATAAGTGAAATAGAAGTTTCATGTATGGATGCTAACGATTGTATAAATGAGCTTTCAAAAAAAGGAGTGGGATTTGATATAATTTTTTTAGATCCTCCTTATAAATTTAAAATTACAAATGATTATTTAGAAAACATAATTAATAAAAATGTCGCTAGCAAAGATACATGGTTTATTATT
>CAVGUA010000129.1:0-8064 GCA_963632335.1 Parabacteroides goldsteinii | reverse complement strand
AAGTAAGCTTTTTACAATATTCTAGATTCTTATTAACTAATATATAGTCATCTTGGTTTTTATTATTTGAAGATGTATTGCCATTTGAACAGCCAACAATCGATATAAATGCGCTACATATTAATAAAATTTTACTAATTTTTTTCATAGCTAATTTCCCCTTATATAAAACTAAATAATCAACCTTGATTTAATTATCATCATCAAAAATTATCGCCTCAACTTTTTTTGCTTATCAATAATCAAGTACAATTCTTATGTTTATTATTGCTCTAATTACCATAAAAAGTTCAGTAATCAACTAACTCAAATTTTAACGAAAAAACCACCCATTTGGGTGGTTATCTTTCAATTATTGAATGAAATTACTATTCGCCAAGATATGGTAATAATGCCATATAACGAGCATTTTTAATTGCTCTAGCTAATTGTCTTTGGCTCTTTGCACATGTTCCAGTTAATCTACGTGGTGAAATTCTTCCACTTGGACTAATGAATTTTTTCAATAACTCGACATCTTTATAATCGATATGAGTGATTTTATTTTTAGTGAAATAGCAAACTTTTTTCTTCATTCTTTTTTTCATATATGCCATAACTATTTTCCCTTCTTTTAATTAATTAGAATGGTAAGTCGTCATCAGTTAAATCACCACTTGTAATATCAGTCTTCTCTTCTGACATATCAGGTTCATCAATTGGCATAGAGCCAAAGTCGTTACTTTGAACTCTTGATTCACTTACACCTTTACTTTCAAGTAATGTTACACTATCAACAACTACTTCTAATACATTGGCTTTAGTTCCATCTTTTCTGTCGTAACTTCTTTGTTGAAGTCTTCCTTCGACTCCAATCAAACTACCCTTATGGGTATATTTTGCTAAGAAATCTGCAGATTGTCTCCAAGCCGTACAGTTAATAAAACTTGTAGTTTTATTTCCGTTGGCGTCTTTTGTTCGATTATCAACTGCAAGAGAAAAACTTGTAACACTCAAATTATTTTGAGTCTTCTTGATTTCAATATCCCTTGTTAAACGACCTACTAAAACAACGCTATTAATCATAATAAATCCTCCTATTGATTATCAACAGTGAATAAGTATCTTAATACTGAACTATTGATTTTAGAAAGACGATCAAATTCTTTAACTGGTTTAACATCGTTCATTTCAAGTTTTAAAACGACATAGTATCCTTTTTTCTCACCTTTAATTGGATAAGCTAAGTCTCTCATTCCTAAACTTTCATCGGTTTTATTGACTTTTGCACCTAAACCGGTAAGTAAGGAATTAAGTTTTTCGATTTCTGCTTTTCTAGCTGCATCATCTAAACTTGATTTGAGAATGTACATCAATTCGTACTTTTTCATTTCTTATACCTCCCTTTGGACTATCTGGTTATTATTATTTCATAATAACAGAGAAGAATCGCTATTCTTATAGCGCTTAGATATTTTATAGGAAATGGCCAAGAAAGTAAAGAATTTAAGCAATTTAATCGCCTTCACTATTAATAGGGGGGGAATTCAAAAAGTTTTTAATTTTTTTTAAAAAATCGTAAATTTTTCACTTTTTATAATACTAACTTAATTTCTGTAAGCAAAAAAACTAACACTTTTGAAATACGTTTTCTTTAAATTATAATAAAATTGAAAAGCAAATCTAAATTTGCTCGAAAATTTTTAAACAAAAAAAGGAGAAATTATGTCAAACAGATTTATTTTAAATGAAACCTCTTATCATGGTCATGGTGCAATTGAAAACATTGTTCCTGAAGTAAAAATTAGAGGATTTAAGAAAGCTTTAGTATGTAGTGATCCAGATTTAATCAAATTTGGAGTTACTGCAAAAGTAACTAATTTATTAGATAAAGCAAACATTCCATATGAAATTTATTCTAATATAAAACCTAATCCAACAATTGAAAATGTTACAAGTGGTGTAAAAGCATGTAAAGAAGCAGGTGCAGACTTTATTATTGCAATTGGTGGTGGTTCATCAATGGATACTTCAAAAGCTATTGGAATTATTATGACAAACCCAGAATTTTCTGATGTTAGAAGTTTAGAAGGTGTTGCTCCAACTAAGAAACCATGTCTTCCAATCATTGCTGTTGCAACAACAGCCGGAACTGCTGCTGAAGTTACAATAAATTACGTTATAACCGATGTTGAAAAGAAACGTAAATTTGTCTGTGTCGATCCTCATGATATGCCAATTGTTGCAATTGTTGATCCAGATATGATGTCATCAATGCCAAAAGGTTTAACTGCTGCAACTGGAATGGATGCATTAACTCATGCAATTGAAGGTTATATTACCCGCGGTGCATGGGAAATGTCTGATATGTTCCATATAAAAGCTATTGAAATTATCGGGAAAAACTTAAGAAAAGCTGTAAGAAATGATCCTGATGGAAGAGAAGGAATGGCTTTAGGACAATACATTGCAGGTATGGGATTTAGTAATGTTGGACTTGGTATTGACCACGCAATGGCTCACACTCTTTCTGCATATTATGATATTCCTCATGGAGTTGCTTGTGCTATGCTTCTTCCAATTGCAATGAAATTTAATGCTGAAGTTTCAGGAACAAAATATAAAGATATAGCTGAAGCATTAGGAGTTGATACACATGAGATGAATCAAGAAGAATATAGAGAAGCGGCAATTAATGCTGTCCAAAAACTTTCTGAAGATGTTGGTATTCCAAAGAAATGCGAAAAAATATTAGAAAGTGATTTAGATTCATTAGCAAGTGATGCTTTAAAAGATGCTTGTTATCCAGGAAATCCACGTGAAGCAACACATGAACAAGTTGTAGAATTATTTAAAAAATTAATGTAATTTTCCTTATAAAAAGGATGCTCGATCAATTCGGGCATCCTTTTATTTTATTATTGTTCGTCTTTCATTGTTGGGAACAAAATAACTTCACGAATATTTTCTTGGTTTGTTAATAACATTGTAAGTCTATCAATTCCCATGCCAATTCCACCAGTTGGTGGCATACCATAATCTAATGCATTTAAGAAATCATAATCCATTTCATTTGCTTCATCATCGCCTCTTTCCTTTGCGGCAAGTTGAGCTTCAAATCTTTCTTTTTGATCTTGAGGATCATTTAATTCTGTATAAGCATTTGCGATTTCTGTTCCATTTACATAAAGTTCAAATCTTTGAGTAAATCTTGGATCTTTACATTTCTTAGTTAATGGACTAGTTTCAATTGGATGTTCATAGACAAATGTTGGCTGCATAAGTTCAGCTTCGCAATATTCATCAAATAATGCATTTAAGAAATATCCCGGACTGTTCCAATGTTTTTCAATCTTGATTCCTTTTTCTTTGCAGAATTTAACTAAATCTTCAACCTTTACGTCGCCTCTAAAATCAATACCAGTCTTTTCTTTAACTGCATCCACCATTGATAACCATTTAAATTCTGGCCCAAAGTCAAAAACTTTGTCTCCATATTGAATTTCAGTTTTACCACAAACTTCTAAACAACAATTTCTAATTAAACCTTCCCAAAGATCGCCCATACCCTTTAAATCAGTATAAGCTTCATAAAGTTCAATAGTTGTAAATTCAGGATTGTGTCTTGCATCCATTCCTTCATTTCTAAAGATTCTTCCAATTTCATAAACTTTTTCAAGACCACCAACAATTAACTTTTTTAAATTAAGTTCGGTTGCAATTCTTAAATAAAAATCTTTATCTAATGTATTGTGATGAGTAATAAATGGTCTTGCATTAGCTCCGCCTAAAATTGGACTTAAAATAGAAGTTTCAACTTCAATAAAACCTCTTTCATCTAAATATTTTTGAATGGATCGAATGATTTTTGCACGAGCTATAGCAACATTTTTGCTTTCTTCGTTCATGATTAAATCAAGATATCTGTGTCTTGATCTTTCTTCAATATCTTGTAAACCATGATATTTTTCAGGCAAAACTTTTAAAGATTTTGTTAAAAAAGTATATTTTTCAACTCTAATAGTTGGTTCGCCAGTTCTAGTTAACATCATTCTTCCATAAACGCCAACTAAATCGCCAATATCACTAGTTTTAAAAACTTCGTAACTTTCTTGTCCAACTGTATCAATAGAAATATAGCATTGCATTTTGCCTTCTCTATCTTGAATATTAAAAAAACTTGCTTTGCCCATTTTTCTAATTTGCATTATTCTTCCGGCAATAGTTACATAAATATGATTTTCTTCTAATTCTTCATTTGTTTTATTTTCGATTTTCTCTCTACAAGTTTTTGAATTATCAGTTCTATCAAATCTTTCTCCATATGGATCAACACCAATATCCTTTAACTTTTGGAGTTTTTCTCTTCTAACTAACTCTTGATCATTTAATTTTTCTTCCATAATCTTTTCCTCGCTTAACTATTATACATAAATTTAATTCTAATTTCTTTCTTATAATTTTATATATTTATCGCAAATATCATAAATATCTTGTTCTTTTTTAATTGTCGAAGCTAATTCTATTCTTAACTGTTTACTATTTGGTAATTTTATGAAAAATTTTGGAGCAATTCCCCTTAATAACGACACCGCTCTAGTTTCACCATATTCTTTAACAAGAGATTTAACATATTCCTTTAAATAACTATATTGTCTATTGATATCTAAATCTTCATTATATGGTTTTCCTTCTAATGCTAGATTTATATTAGATATTAATTCAGGATTCCCAACGCCTCCTCTTGCCACCATTACTGCATTAGCACGAGTGATTTTTAATGCATCCACTGCATCTTTTACAGTAAAAATATCTCCACTTACACAAAAAGGTATCTTAATTAAATCTCTAATATTTTTTAATTTTTCATAATCGGCTTTGCCACTATATGCTTGCGACCTAGTTCTTGCATGTATTGCAATAAAACTTGCTCCTGCTTTTTCTAAAGTTTGAACCGTTTCATCAACATTTATAGAATCAAATCCTAATCTAATTTTGCACGAAACAGGTTTTTTGCTTTTTTCGACCACAGCTTTTATCATTTCATAAAGCTTATCTTGATCTTTAAGCCAACTACTTCCACCATTATTTCGGATAACTTTATTAACTGGGCAGGCTAAATTTAAATCTAAAATGTCATATTCATAACCAGCATTTTCTATAATATCAATTGCTTTAACAAGTTCCTCTTTATTTCCACCAAATAGTTGAACGGCTAAAGGTCTATCACTACCATCAGTTTTTAAATAATTCAAAGTTCTTTGATTTTCATAAATTAGACCACAATCGCTTATCATTTCTGTATAAGTTAATGCTGGATTAAACTTTTTCATGAATTTTCTATAACTAAAAGAAGTTATTCCTGCCATAGGGGCAAGAATAACTTTTCCTTTAATTTCAACATCACCAATCTTAAAAGACATAATTTATTTATCTTCTTTTTTAGATTCAGATGATTTTTTCTCATCAGCTTCTTCTTTTTTAACTTCTTTCTCAGTTTCTTCCTCTATCTTGAGGTCTTTTTTCTCTTCTTGTTCAGGAGTTAAACTTCTTGCTGATTCAGATTGCTTAACGCTTTCATCTGGCATCTTTTTATTTTTTAATAAATAATCAATTTCTTCTTCGTTAATTGTTTCATTTTGAAGAAGAGTTTCAGCAATTAAGATAACATCATCTTTTCTTTCGGTAAGAATGTCATATGCTTGTTTATGAGCATCTTCAATAATCTTACGAATTTCTTTATCAATTTCTTCAGCTACTGTACTTGAGAAATTTCTTTGTGCGTTTGTGTAATCTCTACCTAAGAAAACACTTCCGGTATTTCTTTCGTATTGGATAGGTCCAAGAGATGACATACCATATTCAACTACCATTGAACGAGCAATTTGTGTTGCCCTTTCAATATCATTACTTGCACCAGTTGTTACATCATTGAAGAAAATCTCTTCGCTAGTTCTGCCACCAAGTAATCCCGTAATCTCCGCAATTAATTCATTCTTGGTAAGTAAAAATCTATCATCATCTGGTCCCATTTGAACATGACCACCAGTATTTCCACGAGGAATAATAGTAATTTTTCTAACCTTGTCACTATGAGGTAAAGTCAAACCAATTACAGCATGTCCTGCTTCATGATAGGCAACTTCTTTTCTTTCAATTTCATTAAGACCTTTGCTTGATTTAGCAGGTCCTGCAATTCTTCTATCAATAGCTTCATCAATATCAGCCATTGTTACAGTTTCACGTTTTCCTCTAACAGCTAAAATTGCAGCTTCATTTAAAATATTTGCAATATCAGCACCGCTGAAACCAACGGTTCTTCTTGCAAGTGCTTTAAAATCAACGCTTGAATCAATCTTTTTACCTTGAGCATGGACTTTAAAAATTGCTTCTCTACCATCTCTATTTGGCAAATTAACAGTAATTTGTCTATCAAATCTACCAGCTCTAAGTAATGCAGGATCTAATACATCACTTCTATTTGTAGCAGCAATGACAATAATTCCGCTATTTTCTTCAAAACCATCAAGTTCAACAAGTAATTGGTTAAGGGTTTGTTCACGTTCATCGTTTCCGCCACCTAAACCAGCACCTCTTTGACGACCGACGGCATCAATTTCATCGATAAAGATTAAACATGGGGCATTTTGCTTGGCAGTTTTAAATAAATCTCTGACTCTACCAGCACCAACACCAACAAACATTTCAACGAAATCACTTCCTGAAATCGAATAAAATGGAACATTTGCTTCGCCAGCGACAGCTTTTGCAAGTAAAGTCTTACCAGTTCCTGGAGGCCCTACAAGTAATAAACCTTTTGGCAACTTAGCACCACATTTAGTATATTTCTTTGGATCTTTAAGATAGTCGACAACTTCAACCATCTCAGCTTTTTCTTCATCACATCCAGCAACATCTTTAAATCTAATTTTTGAATTATCAACTCTTCGTGCTCTTGATTTATTAAAATCTAAAGCTTGTTTATTTCCTCCAGCAGATTGCATTAAGAATCTAAAGAAGAAAATCGCAATTCCAACTATAACAACAGTTGAAATAATTGTTGGTAACCAGCTTAAGAAAATATTTTCAGTATATGGTGTTTCATTGTATTTGCTTGCATAGTCTTCAGGATTGTTTTTGAAAACTTGTTCATAAATTTCTTCACGAATACTTGCTTTCCCTTCATAAGCAGAACCTGTTCCAGGCGTTCTATAATATGTTTCGTCTGAAATCGTGATTGTATAATAATTTGTACTGCTAGTTGAACTATCTTTGACTTGAAGATTTAAGGTAACACGATCACTATTTGTTACAATATCAGCAGCATAAACCTCGTATTTATCGGTATCATCGTAAGCTAACTTATAAAGCGAACCAGTCGTAATTGTTCGATATTGGTTATTTAAATTTGTAACAATGCTATAAATTATTGCGCCACTAAAAACAGCAATAACAAGATAAATTAAAAACGTTAACCAGCCAGATTTCTTTTTGTTGTTCATTCGTCTCTCCTTTCAACACGTGGAATTATTTTACAATAGTTGCTTTATTTTATAAAGCATAAACCACATTATTTTACAAAATCTTTTAAATCAAATTTTAATGGGGAATTTTCATTGTTTTTTACAATATTTTGATAACGCGGCACATAAATTAATTTGCCATTTTTATCATATATTCCGGGCCACAAAATTCGGTAAACATACGGCATTTTCCAATCGATGAAACACCGACCAATTTTTTTAGTTGTCCCATTAGGTAATTTATACGATTCCGTCGTACTTAAATCACATTTGATACATTCAATTTCATTCATGATTTTTTCATATAAATCTGACTTTTGATTTAGTTTAAAATAAGGTTCAATTTCATTAATTTTAAATTTGTAATTGGGCAGTTTAATTTCATACACATTAACATATCCATAATCAATACATAAATAAATGTTTTTAGATAGTTTTAAATGCCAATTCTTTTTTGCTTTTAAAACATTAATAAATTCCTTTGCGAAGTCTCTAGAAATAGGGTGATAAATGTTTTTATTTTCAAGCAAAATAATCAACAATAATTGCATCTCTTCAGGAT
>CAVGUA010000128.1:7418-8708 GCA_963632335.1 Parabacteroides goldsteinii | reverse complement strand
AAATAAAAGATTACTATGAAGCGTTAAGAGGTGAAAAGATTGAAGCTCAAGTTGATCCAGATACCGAAGAAGGCATTCAAAAACTAGGAAGTGACTTAGATTCTTTAAAACAGAAATATAAAGAAATTGACAATAACTTCTCTATTGATTGGACTAGAAATGATTCTGATTATTATAGTGACAAAAAGGATGAATTTTTAAGTGAACTTGAAAAAACAGATGTATATGATGGTGATTCAAAGAAATTCAATACTAATGCTGACGGTTTTAAAGAAGCTTACAATCAATTAGTTGCTTTAAGACAAAAACAACATGAATTGGAGAATTCAGATAAGATTGAATTTAAAGTAGACACAAGTCAACTTACAGAAGGTCAAAAATCAATAGTCGAGGCACAACAATCTATATTTGATGCTATAGATCAGTTTGACGATCAACAAGAAGATATCAATTTAGGTATAAACGTTGATTCTTCATTGGCAGTTAGTAATGCTCAAAATGTTATAAGTCAAGTTCAATCATTGGCGCAATCCGCAGATGTTGAAATTCCCGTAGAGGTTAAAAGCGCTGGTAAAGATGAATTGAATAATTGGCTCAACGAAGCTGAAATGAGTGACCAAGATAGGGAGCAAAGAATAAATATAGTAACAAATGCCGAGGATGCGCAAGATGCTATTAATAAATTAACAACTGACAAAGATTATAAAATTGAAGTTCCAATCGAGATACAGCAAAGTTCTCTAACAGCAGCAGCTAAACAATATAGTGAATTCTTCCAAGAAAAATTATCAGGTGATAAATTTGCTAAAAAGCATGGTACAGATGGTAGTGGAGAATCTGACAACAAACAAGAAATTGAAGTTAATGTTACTGGTAATGCGGACAAGAAAATCGAACAGATTAAAAGTGACGCAGAGAGTATCGAGGACGTAGATATCAGTGTTAAAGCTGATGGAGCTAGTAGTGCAGCTGATGATTTAAAGAAAATTAAAAACTCTACTAATAACTATAATCCAGATGTTACTGTGAATGTTTCTGCTGAAGGTGCCGAAGACGCAGCTAATAATTTGAAGAAGATTCAGAAAGCAACCAATAATTATAATCCAGATGTTACTGTTAGTGTTTCTGCTGATGGGGCTGAAGAAGCAGCGACTGCTCTTAAGAAGATCCAGAAAGCTACAAACAATTACAACCCAAATGTAAATGTTACAGTTACAGCTTCGGGTGCTGATACCGCTGCGACTAATTTAAGCAAGATTAAAAATGCTACTAATAATATTAAATCTAATG
>CAVGUA010000128.1:0-7408 GCA_963632335.1 Parabacteroides goldsteinii | reverse complement strand
ATCTAATGTTTCTATAACTGTAAGTGCAAGTGGAGCTTCAGATGCTGCGGCACAAGTAGGCTCTATTAAAGACGCTTTAAAAGGAATTGATAGAAATATTAATATTAGTGTTAGCTTAAGTGGAGATATTTCTGCACAGGTCGCATCTATTTCTGCAAGTTTACAGTCTTTAAATACACCTGTGCAATTAAGTGTAAGTGCCGATACATCAGCATTGACTAATATTCAGACTCAGTTATCGCAAGTGAATTCACAATCTGTAGATCCTAGTGTTTCCGTGGTAGATAATGCTTCTGGTGTTTTATCTAGTATTATTGGTTTACTAGGTAGTATTAATAGTAAGACGGTTACAGTAACAGTAAATAAAGTCGTCAATAAAGTTGGCGGAGATGACGTGGACGGCACTGCCCATGTGTCTGGTTCTGCTCATGCTTCAGGTAATGCAAATAAAAAGAAAAAAACTAAGAAGAACAAAAAAAATAAAGCTTATGCTAGAGGTACATGGGGTGCTTCAAACGGTGGATTAAGTTTAATGGGAGAACTTGGTCGAGAGATCGTAGTAAGAGGTTCTAACTGGTTTACAGTTGGTGATAATGGTGCTCAAATGTTCCCTGTTCGTAAGGGGGACATTATTTTTAACCATAAATTATTGTGGACATATTCAGTAATGAGTATGTAAATATTTATCTAAATGCTGGAAAATCCTAAAGCTAAATATACTACAACATAAGATTGAAATAAATCTAAGTGTGACGGTTACGAAAGTAGAAAAAAATATTTAGATGAGAGCGAGGTTAAATCCCCTGCTCTTTTTATAATGGACAATCAGCAGCTAATACTCGAATAGAGTAAAGTTCAACGACTATCCCTTAAGGGGAGTAGAATCACAAGCGATTGGTGATTCGAAAAGGTAAACGTGTACAAAAAAATAGAACCATTGGTTCTATTAATTATTATATTGAGCAGCGCCACCATAAAATTTTATACTGCCTGAAATTTCGTTTTTGGTTGTATCTTCTGTATTTCTTAATGAGCTTATATCCATTTTAAAGTTAGGCTGTTCCGTACCTGTGCGTTCAGAAGATAGTATTGGGTATGTATCTACGGTGTTGCCTTTATATTTTACTTTTATTTCATCAAATTTTATGTAGCTTATTTCATTTGATAATGTTATTTTCTCTAAATAAACAGATGTTTCTGGTTTAAAAGTTACATCATATAAGCCCGTATGATATGTATCCCATCCATTTGTATCTCTTACTCTTTCATCAAATGAATTATAGCCATAAAACTGTACACTTAAAGAGATAATATCTTTCTTTGAATTATTATAAAATTTAAAATAAACATCAGAGGCACGACCGGCTTTTAATTCTTCTAAAATGGCACCATCTGGAATGACTGCATATGACTTGTATACATCATCATAACCATAGATAGTTTGTAGATTAAAACTTAATACAATTAAACTTGTGAGTAAAACTTTAAAAATCTTTTTCATAATCTCTTTCTCCTAAGTTAATAATATCATATTTTGTACACGAAGATATAGTCTAGTCTCATAAGAAATTATGAGGAGTTTAACTCTCTATAAAGTAGCGATTTATAGAAAATATATACGAGACAAACTGAAGAAATTTTGCAAAATGGTTCTGTTACGGCAAATGGTGGGCGTGGAGCGCCTGTAGGATTTAAGGCAAACGCAAATGGCACTGCCCACGCAGGTGGTACAGCTTATTTAAATGGAGGAACATATTCTGGTGGATTTAAATTCTATGGAGGAGCATCTCAATATAATGGCTACTCTGCTTCGAACTATTCAGGATATACAGCTCCAGCGCAGACATATACCGCAGCTTCAAGTGCTGCGTCATCTGCTACAGAAGCAGCGGATGAATTTAATGAAACTATTGACTGGGTAGAAATCAAAATTGACCGATTAGAACGAAAAATCGACCAACTAGACACTGTAGCTCAATCAGTATTTACATCTTGGGAGAAACGTTCTGAGTCATTAGCAGACCAATTCTCAAAGGTCACAGACGAGATTGCTCTACAACAATCTGCATATGAAACTTATATTAATAAAGCTAATTCTCTTGGCTTAAGCGAAGAGTATGCCGCTAAGGTAAGAGATGGCGAATTAAGCATTCAAGATATTACTGATGAAGATTTACATGAAAAGATTCAAGATTATCAGGAATGGTATGAAAAGGCATTAGATTGTTTGGATGCTCAAGTTGATTTAAAAGAGACGTTACAAGAAATTGTACAGACCGACTTTGATAATTTGATTAAACAATATGAACAATTGGCTGATGCAATCGAACATAATACTAACTTGTACGATAATACATTAGATATTATCGAAAACCAAGGTAACTTTGCAGGCGTTGAGTATTATAAAAACTTAATGGATAGCACGACCGAACAAATGGATGTTGTCCAAAAAGAAATTATTAAGGCTCAAGATACGCTTAATAAAGCACTTTGGTCTGGTAAGATTACCGAAGGTACTGAACAATATAATGATAATATTGCCACTATCAATGAATTAAAAGAACAGTGGCAAGATTTATACAATCAGAACTTAGAATATCGTAATGATATGTGGCAAATGGACTGGGATTCATTTGACAAGGCTCTTGAATATATTGGTAAAGTAACTGATGAAACTAACTTCTTAATTGACTTAATGAGCACGAATGATAATGACTTGTTCAATAAGAAGAATGGTGAATTAAATGATTGGGGTAAGACCACAGGTGCTTTACACGCTATTAATTATGATGTTTATATGGCTGAAGCTGATAAATACGCAGCTAAGGTTAAAGAACTCAATGAGATGATAGCAAAAGATCCTACTAATACTATTCTAATTGACCAACGTAATGAGTATGTTAAAGCCCAACAAGAGTCAATTCAAGCAGCTCAAGATGAAAAGAAAGCTGTACAAGAATTAATTAGTGATTCTTATGATAAGATGCTTGAAGTCTTAGAGGATTTAATTGATAAGCGTAAAGAACAGCTAGAAGCCGAAAAGGACTTATACGATTATCAAGAAGAAGTTGCAGATAAAACTAAAGAAATTACTGACCTTCAAAAGCAATTAATGGCAATTGAGGGCGATGATTCTGAAGAAGCTAAATCTAAGCGCCAATCATTAACTGAGGATTTAAAAGATGCTCAAAAAGATTTGCAAGATACCGAGTACGACAAATGGTTAGATGACCAAGAGACAATGCTTGATAATTTGTATGATGAATATGAGACAATCTTAAATGAGCGTTTAGATCACATTGATGCTTTAATGCAAAGCATGATTGATTATGCTAATACTAATGCTGCGAATATTCAAACCACTATTAAGAATGTTGCTTCGGCATTAGGATATAACATCTCTACTGGTTTAGAGGGTGCTATATCAGCAAATCAAAAAGATGGCATGACTAACTTCTATGGTGATGGCAAGAATAATACTTCCGCAAATAAATATGTTGAAACTACTTTTGATAAGACAAATGCTAGTATCAATCAAAGCGGAACTGTAATAAAACCAAACGATACCACATATACTAAAGAACAATGGGAAGCCGAACAACCTAAGCCAGCCCCTACTCCTGCTGCGCCACAAACCAGATCGCTAGATGATGCGACAGTAGCTGGTATTGCTTCTGCTATTTGGTGTGAAGGTAACTCTGGATGGGGTAACGACCCATATCGTAGAGATAGATTAGTTCAGAAGTTTGGTGAAGATGGACGTAATAGGGTTCAAAATTACATCAATGCTCATGCTTATAATGGCGATTTATATCGTTATTGGGCTAATAACTTAGGTTATAACGCTAGTAACTTCCACTACTCAGCATTTGAGACTGGTGGATACACTGGTAATGATGAAGGTTTTGCAATGCTTCATGCTAAAGAGCGTGTCTTAAGTGCTCAACAAACATCAGCATTTGAAGAGTTTATTTATAAACAATTGCCAGAATTAAGTGATTTGCTTGGTTCATTTGATAGTTCAAGCGTTTCTACTGGTGGTGAATATGTTCAAACCGTTAATGCAGATGTGAATGTTAGCATTTCTCTTCCTAATGTTCAAAATGCAACAGATTTTATTAATGAGTTGAAGTCTAATAAGAATTTTGAGAAGTTGGTTCAAAGCATGACTGTGGATCAATTAGCTGGTAAAAATTCTTTAGCTAAAAATAGAATTAAATTCTAATAATAATTAGTAATGAGGGACGATTCTTTCTTCCCTCATTATTTTATTTTTTATAAACAATATAAGAATTAGGAGTAAGAATATGAAGTTGTTCGATAGAACATATAAATATACATTTAGTCTGAAAAAATATTTAACAGATATTTTTTGGGAGGATGATGAAGGTAGACGATGGGCTGAAAAAGCCGATGGGAAACCTGTTGAAATAATTAGCACTAAATGCGGTCGTGTTTACATTGATAAGGAAACGCAAACAGTAGTTCCGCAATGGTGTGATATTGAAGAATAAAATATACATACCTTGTATATTTTTGAGTGGAGGTGCTTATGGATAAAGAAAAGAATATCCTTGAGCTAGTAAAGCAGTACAAGGAAGAAAATGAGATTTTAAGAAAAAACATAAAAGAATTAATTGAAATAAATGAATCCTTAAAGGAAGACTTAGGCGATAATTGGGTTCATTCAAAAATATACAAAGATGCGATTAAAGAAGCGAAAGAAATGAAAGATAAATATGATGAAGCTTATAAAGAGATGATTAAAATCACCTCTGAATATAAGCAAAAGATGAAAGAATTAATCAATAAGTATTAGAAAGGAGTCCATATGAGAGTTGTTGATTTTGAGTGGTTGGGAAAGAAATTATCTGATTATGGTTATATTATTGGTTCGTTAGATAAATCAAGAAATAATCAAGAGATTGGTAATGACCTCTCCTATTCTAAAGATAAAGTGCCGAATGCTGATTATCTTTGTTCCGCAGGATTAACATTTGACGGTGCTTATGACATTGAATTTGGTATCATGCCTAACCCATGTGGGCATCCAGAAAATGATGGCATGACCTATGAAGAAATTAATGAGATGATGTATTGGTTAAATCAGAGAGGTTTTTATAAATTAACTTTGATTTATGATGAAAACGTTGAAGAGAAAGTATATTATTACGGAACTTTTACCGCTGAATTAAATAAGGTCGGAAGTACCGTTACTGGTTTACAACTAGAATTTCAATCAAATTATCCATATGGTCTTGTTTTAGTTGAAGAAGAATATGACATTGAGGCAAATACACCTATAACAATAGAATCGAAGTCTTTACAAGTCGGTCATGTATATTTAGATGCTACGGTTACTTGTAATTCAGCAGGTGATTTAGAAATAACTAATGATTTAGATGAGAATAATCTAGTTAGGGTTAAAAATTGTTTGAGTGGCGAAGAACTTAAATTAAATGGCAAGAATAAAATCATCACTTCTTCGTTGACTCATAAGCGTCTATATAATGACTTTAATACGAATTTTATGCGAATATGCAATGTCTTAAATTCAGATGGTACAGTGAACATCACGAATAGTTTTACTTCTAATCTTGATATTAATTTGAAGGTATCTTATGAAGCGGTACGAAAGGTTGGAATTATATTATGATTTTACTTGATGAAAATAATTTAGTTCAGACCTTTACAGTAGAATTATCGACACGAGATCATAATCATTTGGGGGTGCTGTCTCCTATTGATTTACAAGTCGAAGTTAATTTTAATGAAGCTGATGAGATTAGTTTTGATATTTATAAATATGCTGATGATGAATTAGCTCAATTAAACGAAAATGAAGTCAAGCAGAAAAAATATTTGTGGGATGAATTAACAGACTTTAAATTTGTTTACGTAAAAGAATTAGAAGAATATTTTGAAATCGAAGTAGAAATCAATGATGAAGATGAACTTTATAAGAGTGTTAACGGTAAAAGTGCTTGTGAATCTGAGTTAGGACAAAATTTATTGTTTGGTTTAGAAATTAACACTGAAAATGATATTAAGCGAACAGATTACTTACAACCGACTGTATTTTATAATCCTGATGCTCCTGAAGCTTCGTTGTTGCATCGTGTACTCAGTGGCGTTCCGCAATATTCAATCGGACATGTAGATACTACTTTGATGAATATTCAGAGAACATTTGATGCTGATGATGAAGATATTTATTCATTCTTGACTGAAACTGTTGCCGAAGAGATTGGTTGTATCTTTATATTTGATTCTGTTAATCGTGTTGTAAATGCATATGATTTAAAGACTACTTGTCTTGATTGTGGATATAGAAGTGAATTGCAATTTGATGTCTGTCCTGAATGCGGTGGCACTTCCCTTCACTATCCTTATGGAGATGATACTACTATTATTGTAGACACTGAGAACTTAGCCGAATCGGTTTCATTCGAGACAGATACTAAGAATGTTAAAAATACGTTCAAGATGGAAGCTGGCGATGATAATATGACCGCTGCTGTTAGAAATAGAAATCCTAATGGTAGTAATTATATTTATTATTTTTCTGAAGAACAAAAACATGAAATGCCAGATGAACTAGTAGAAAAGCTAGATTCGTATGACGCATTAATGGATCAATATGATGATGAATATTCTAATCTGATGGAGCGTATCTATGAAGAGATGGATAAATATTCATATTATGAAACATCTATGATGCCTAATGAAAAGATTGTAGATGAATTGCCTGATATTGGCGATGCTCTAGAAGGAACATTTTATTTAATCAAACAAGATGGTAAAGAATATATTTATGATGAATATGCCATTAATAATGGTGAATGGGTTAAAATCGATGAAGTAGCTAAGTATGAATATTCTACTGCTACCGTAGAATTAAAAAAGATAACCGATTCTATTCCGCATGATAAACTTCCCTTCTTTAGTGTCTCTCAATTAGGGGAATATACTTCTACAGCAACTGTTAATAGTTATTTAATGTCTTATCTTAAGACTTTGTATGCAAGTGGTTATTTTACAGCAACTGTTAATTTAGAAAACTGGGTTTATCAAGGCGAAGATGAAGATGGAACAATTTGGGGCTTATGGGTTGGAACTATTACTATGGAGAATAACTCTAATCCTGAAGATAAAGTTGTTTCTCAGACTTTAAATTTCTTCGTAAATGATGATTATGATACATACGTGTCTCAGAAGGTAGCTAGTGAACTAGCGAAATTAAAGGATGAAGATGGTAGTGTATATGATGTATTGAATATTCGTATTTATAATGAAGATAAAACCATCGATTATGATGCTAGTTTAGAAAAATTCCAATATGCTATTCAATATTATAGTTTGCATAGACTTCAATCGTTTTTGTCGGCTATTCAGAACTGTATAGATA
>CAVGUA010000127.1:0-8893 GCA_963632335.1 Parabacteroides goldsteinii | reverse complement strand
GTCACAGATGTATACGATGTATTAAATCAAGCATCATCTATGGCAACGTCATATGGATATTTAACTAATCAAGTAACAAATTCAAAAGATACTGTGAATATGTTTAAAGATTTTGTTAATTATGGTATGACTACGACCGCTGTTAAAATCGTTAATGACTCAGATAGACAAGACATTACATTTGATGATAGTGGTATTTCTCTTAAGCGTAGGCTAGATTATGCAGATGAATATGAATTGTATCAAATGAAGATTATTAACAACGGTCTTTATATCACAACTGATGGTTGGAGGACTGTAGAATGTGCGATTGGTAAGTTTTATACATCTGATCCAGATACAGGCAAACAAGTCTTAAAATATGGTATATTGACTGATGCTTTAGTAGGTAAATTAATTCTAGGTGAAGAATTAAAGATTTATTCAGAAGATTCATCAGCTACATTGTCATTTGATAATCATGGTTTAGTCTTAAATGCAAAAGATAACGGCAGTGGAAAATATGATAAAATCTTCTCTATCCAAAAGGATGGCGTAGATCAATTATATATTGATAATAAAGGTAATGTCATCTTAAATCAATATGTTCAAACGGCTGATGTTGTACGTTTAATTGAATCTGAAACGGCTAAGTTTGATGACCTCTATGTTAAAAATGAAACAGTTGAAAAGTTATTTGCAGATTATGTAAAGACTGAGAATTTAGAAGCTGAGATAATTAAGACAAGTACAATCGAAGCCATTAAAGGTAATATTACACAGCTTCAATCAGATTATGTACAAGTCAATGATAAGCTCGTAGCAAATAATGCTTCGATTGAAGATTTAAAGGCAACAAAATTAGATGCGGGTGAATTAACTGCTTATAAAGCTACTGTAGAAAATTTATTAGCTTCTTACGCAACAATAAAGCAATTAGAGGCAGATTATCTTAAAGCAAAAGATATCGAAGCTGACTATGCAAAGATAACGCTGTTAGAAAGTACATATGCTACTATTGAGAATCTTAATACAACTAAAGCAACAATTGAAGATTTAATTGCTAAGAAAGCAAGTATTGAAGATTTGAATGTTGTTAATGCGCAGATAACTAATTTAAATGCGGAATACGCAAAAATTAACAATTTAGTAGCTGAAAAAGTTGATGCTGAATATGTACAGGCTGAACTTGTTAAGTCCAATAAGGTCATCACTGACCAAATAGATGCGATTAACGCAACAATTGAAAGCTTAGATGTAAAATATGCAACTATTGAGCAATTAAACGCAGCTAAGGCTAATTTAGAAGAGTTAATTGCTAAGAAAGCTACAATTGACGAACTAAACGCAGCTAAAGCAGAGATTGGCGTGCTAGATACTAATTTAGCTAATATTAATACGATTCTTTCTGGTTCTATTGGTTCAGGAAGTATTCAGACTATGCATTTAACAGCGGATAATGTTGTTATAGATGATGCTATTATTAAGAGTGCGAATATTTCAGACTTAGATGTCAGCAAATTAAACGCTGGTGAAATTAGCACAAATAAATTCCTTATTAAAAGTGATAATGGTGGAATCGTCATCAATGGTTCTACTCAACAATTTAAAGACAAAAACAATAAGGTCAGATTGCAAGTCGGACAAGACGCACAAGGTAATTTTAATTTTATTGTGTTTGGTGAAGATGGTACTACTGCTATTTATGATGAAAATGGTATTACAAGTAAAGCAGTGCCTGATGGTTTAATTGTAGATGGTATGGTTGCTGACGATGCCAATATTGCAGGTTCTAAACTTAATATCGATTCTGTAGTCGAGAAGATAAATGAAGATGGAAGTAAGAATATTAATTCAAGTAAGATTTGGATTGATGATGAAAATCAGTCATTAGGTGCTAAGTTTACTAATCTTGAAAACTCTATTACTTCAAATAGCTCTGATTTGACTAATTTTATTAACCAAACAACGAAAGATTTAGACAGCCTTCAAGGGCAAATTGATGGAAGCATTCAGACCTTCTTCTATGAATATGAGCCAACTAATAATAAAGTTCCTTCAAATGAATGGACTACAACTAGTTTAAAGAACAATCACTTAGGAGATTTATTCTATAACACAAAGACTGGTTATTGTTATCGTTGGCAAGTTGTCAATAATGAATATTCATGGCAACGTATTACCGATGTAGACGTTACAAAAGCTTTAGCTGACGCAGCTAATGCACAAGAAACAGCAGACAATAAGAGAAGAGTGTTTGTAATAACCCCTACTCCACCATATGATGTTGGTGATTTATGGACGCAAGGTAGTACTGGTGAAATTCTTAAATGTAAGGTTGCTAAAACAAGCCAACAGACTTATGCCGAGTCGGATTGGGAGAAGGCTAGTAAATACACGGATGATTCTAAGGCAACTGAAGTTGATTCGAAAGTAACCACCCTTCAAACTAATTTTGAAGTAGAACAAGGTAAGATTACATCTTTGATTAAAGAGACTGAAAATATTAAAAGTACATATGCTACAGAATCTGAACTTACTACTTTGACTGATAAATACAATCAAACTGTATCTAAGGTTGAAGGTAACACGACTACCATTGCAAATATTCAAACATCAGTAGATACTCTGAATACTGATTATAAAGCAATAGATTCTAAGATGACAGAAATTAAACAAACAGCAGATGGTGTATCTACAACAGTCACGCAAAGTAAGAGCAAATGGGATCAAGCTTCAACAAACGCAAGCAATGCCTTGACACAGGTGCAAAAAGCTCAAGAAACTGCTACTTCAGCTCAGTCTATTGCTGCTCAAAACGCTAATAAATTTGAGTGGATTATTAAAAGTGGCACTGACAAGACGAATTTTACTCTAACTGATAGAACAGCTCAATTAGTAGCTGATAATATCAATATTAAAGGATTAGTAAGCTTTAAAGGTTTAGATAGTGGTACGCAATCGCTAATTAATAGCAAAATGGAGACTAGTGCTGTTAAAGAATACATAGCTTCTAGAGGCGAAAACTTAATAATCAACGGTAATGCCTCTATGGGTGATAATACAAACTTTAATAGTTTCTTATATGATGGAAGCGACACTTATTCAGGAGCGGGTTCTTTTACAATATCGCCTACACTCGGTCAATACGAATCGAGATGGATAGATGAGTATATTCCTGTTGACACATCTTTGAATTATGAATTATCTTACTATATCAAATCTGATAATTATGATGTTTTATATTATGACTGTATAACTTGTTATGATATTGATAAAAAAGAAATTAATGTTTCATATATAATGTGGCAACCAAATAGTACAACTACTCTAGCTAAAGATCTCAAAGATGGTGACACTGTAGTTTATTTAACTGATGTTTCTGGCTTTAATGCGTCTTTAACTCAATATTATACCAAGGCTCTGATATTTTGGAACTATACAAATTCCAAAGGTTATACATATGAACCAGAGACTTACTCTAGATATTACTATGCGGATTTATGGGAAGACGCAAGTTCTATTGATACGACAAACAATACCATAACTTTAAAATCAGCATGGTCAAACGGAACATTTCCTGCTGGAACTTCTGTTTCTCAAGGCTCTAGTTCTAATACGTATGTTTATCTAAATTCGAATTATAGAGCAGAACCAATTAATACATGGGTTCAGAAAAAAGGAATAATAGGTGGAACTGGCATTAATAACGAAAATTGTAAATTTAGATATGGAACAGCATATATTAAAGTAGGTTGGATGTTGTGGCATCAATCAGTAGCGACCAAATACTCTATATCTAATATTAGTTTTACTTCCAATGGTGATTTAAAAGCTAACCAGTCAATTATAGATAACTGGGCTAAGGATTCTATTGTTAATGGTGAAACCGTTATTAACGGTGGTTATATAAAAACAAATACTATTAATACAGACCAGTTAGCGGTGCAAAGCATATTTGCTACAGGAACTGCGGTTATGAATATTATTAACGCACAAGAAATTGATGCCAGACGTATTACAACAGGGCAATTAATTGGTGAACGAATCGATGCTCGTGGGATGACAGTTACGTCAGATGACAATGTTGAAACTGTTAGAATCGACTCAAATGGCGATTTAACCATGCGAGGCAATTTTAGTAGTTATAACTATGTTAGCGGTCAATCAGGTTGGGCTATTAACAGCAATGGTATGGCTGAATTTAACGATGTAATTGCTAGAGGTAGTGTTATTACTGGTGATGGCGGAATTATATCAAATAGCGGTTCTGCATCAGATGTAACCTTCTGGGCTGGCTCTGATTACTCAAATAGAAAAGATGCTCCATTTATTGTCTATTCTGATGGTTCGATTAAAGCAACTAAAGGTGAATATAGTGGTTTATGGACTGGTGATATTGAAGTTGGCAACATTAAGATATCCGATCCAAGTAAATTAACTGGTGATGATGCTTTACTGACCATTCAAAATGGTAATAATGGTATAAAACGAGTTCAATTATCAGATACAAATAAAAGTGCATTTGCACAAAATATTTCAATTACAGACAATTCGTATTCAGAAAGAATAAGTTTAAGTCAACAAGGAATTGGATATTTTAGTAATAGTATCAATGTCGATAATGCTTCATATCTAAATAACACTAGCTTACTACTTAATAAAAATGAATTGACTACAAATTCTAAAGGGTTTGTGTTTAAGAACGATGTCGATATAGGTCTTTCAGGCTATAACAATAATTTAACTGTACACGGTAGGTCAATTCAAGATAATGCAACTATTTATAGTACACTCCTATTTGGAGATAATGTGTTATTAACTAGATTGGCTACTGGTTTAAATATAGATGTATTAGTTTAGGAGGTGAATAAATGGCAAGTGGAAGTTTTTCAAATGGTTCTGGTCAGAACTGTAAACTGGTAATTAATTGGAGTAGTTCTCCAGGTAACGGTGGTTCTACTGTCTCTGCTAGTTTGGTTGCTCAGAACCAAAATAATGCTTACTTTAGTGCGGTAGTATATGGATATGGATTAACTATAAATGGAAGTGGTGTTTCTGGTTCAGGAGCTGGCTTAAGCTCTGGTATGAACGGTGCGTCTACTTTGATCTCACACTCTGTATGGGTAGGTTACTATGGAAATAAATCAATTAATATTAATGGTTATGCTAACTTTAATGGCATTTGGTCACTAAGTAATCAATCAATTTCTGGTGATGTTGCGTTAGATAAAGTCGGCTCACCTCCTACCCTTTCAAGCTTTTCGCTAACTACATCTACGACAAATGAAATAATCAGCGAAGTTTTAAATACATTAGAATTTTCATGGTCAAAAGCGTCAAGCTATGACAATACTTGTAAATATTATTTTGGAGTAAGTATCGACTCTGCTGATTGGGCGTGGACTGTAGCAAGTACGGATATTAATACTCAATCATATACGTATACGATTCCTAGACATACGCAAGGAACGACTTATAAATTTGCTTTATATGCAAAGAATGAAGTTGGTACTTCTAGTTATTTATATACTGATACTATAACTATAAATAAATTAAATCCTCCAACTATCCAAAATACCATAGGTACTGTTAATCCTTATGTCAGCGAAGTATTTTATGTTTATCTATCAGCGACAAGTCAAACTATGGGTGGTTCTACTTCGCCCGCAGGAGCTTTATATTATAATGATACTTTATTAGCGGAAGGTTCTTCTTGTGCTGTATCTGGTGGCAATGTTAATTTAAGCTTCACTTATGCTCCTGAAAAATATTTAGCTTGTTTAGGTGCAACTAGATATCAAAGTGATGAATTTAAAGTTGTTATTTGGACTACTAATAGTAATGGTTCAAAGTCAGAATCTGTATCACAAAGTTTTACTATAAATATAAATACTGATGGCGGTGCTACTCCTTTATTAAGCTCCCCTACCCTTTCAGGTGGTGAGTTTGGGTATGGTAGCACTTGTTTTGTTCAGGGCAAGTCAACTGTTAATGTTACAAGTCCTAGTGTGACGTTTAGACGAGCATTGTCGTCTGTGACAGCATCGTACTCTATTTATGTTACTGACAGCTCAAAAGTAGATGGACAATCGGCTAGTTATTCAAATTTATTTGCAGGTAAAAAAACGGCAACTGTTGTGGCTGTAGACTCAAGAGGATTACAAACAAGTGCCTCTGTTGATTTTATAGTACAAGCCTATTCAAAACCAACCATCAAAGAATTAAAAGCATCACGTTTAGACGATCCACAAACTAACGTTGCGTTAACATATCAATTGTACTACACGCCAATTTATCGTTATCCTGATGTTAATACACAAGGTACTCAACTTAATGATATAAATACCATGCAATACGCAACATACTTGAAGGATTATGATATTTCAGGTGGTTTTACTTGGTCTAATTTATCTTCACGCACCGCAACAACTGCCACTAATTTATCTACTGAAAATGTTTATTGGGCTAGATTAAAGATTACAGATAAGTTATATCCATCTACTAATGATTCAAATACCTATACGGAAGCAACTGTTTTAATCCCTACAATAAATACGAACTTAGGAATTAGAAGTTGGGGCGTTGGAATTAACTGTGTGCCGCAGAAAAAATGGGGGCTAGAAGTTTCTGGTAGTAGTTACTTTAAGAATAGCGTCAGTATAGACAATGGTTTAATTTCAAACGGCAGGTTAACTGTAAATAGTACGATAAATACAACTGGAGGTATTGAAAGAGAAACAGATACTAGATACGCAAATACCTCTCCTTCTGATTATGTTAATGTAGTTCGTTTTAGAGGTTTAAAAATATCGTCAGCTATAAATGCACCTTCAGGTGCTAGTGAGAATGGTTTTGTGGATTTAATTGGATTTTGTGGTTGGGGCGACCAACAAGCAAGTGGATCGCATGAAATAGCAATTGGTAAAGCTGGTATAGCTCATAGATGGGGCGAAAACGATACTACATGGAGTAACTGGCTTACTTTAATGGATAGTGATGATTATGCCCATATTAGAAATGGCGAAACACCTGTTATGGTCATCTTGGAATAAAAAGGAGAAAATTAAGAATGAGTATAAACGTAAAAGCAAATAATACGACACATACTATACCTGAAGAGTACCAATATTCTACTTCAGAATCAGTCTATACAGGGCGTAAGTGGATTGATGGAAAGAAGATATACACAACTGTAATGCAAGGAACTTTGACGCAGAGTAACTATACTTTGCCATCTTGTTGTAAAGGATTGATAAGTACAATGATTGATATGCACGCAATTTGGTTAGACACAGAAAACAATTGGCGATATATACCAATTGCTCATCAAGATAACGTGCGTGATGGTGTAGGAATCAACGTGCTTGGAAGATATGGAAATAACGTCTACCTTGTTCGCAATGCCGAAACAGGGGGGGGTACTCTCTATATTATCCTCGAGTACACCAAAACAAACGAATAACAGAAAGGTGGTGCTAGTATGACTGTTAATGCGAAGGCAAATGGCACCACCCATAAATTACTCGAACAAACAGATATTTTCGACATGATTTATCCTATCGGCTCTATCTATTGGTGCAAATCAGAATCAGAATGTCCATTGTCGAAATATGGCGGAACATGGAAGGTGGCTGATTTTGAAATCATATCTCAAGCCAATACAATGTTTGGATTAGATGTTGAGGCAGGAACCTTGACTAATAATCAGAATGTACGGATTTATCAAACGAATAATTCCCTAGCTCAGAGATGGTCTTTAGGTATGAAATCATTTAAGAGTGATGAATCTCTAGGCTTTTGTCTAGCTTGGGTGAGAATTGCATAAGGAGAAATATATGACAACATATGCATACTGTAAATTAGATGGCAAGAGTAAAGAACTTCTAGGTATCTGTACCATCAAAGATTATGATATGACCACGAAGTGTGTCATTGATGGAGATACCGCTATAGACTTTGCTAAATTGCAAGGTTATAAGGTTTATAGCGATGAACAAGGATACAACCATCTAACTTATGATGAAGAACAATACAATGCTTATTTAAAGCAAAAAGAAATTGAAGAATTAAATGCTGAAAAACAAGCAGCTATTGATTCTGTTAATAAAGAACTACTTGAACTAATCACTGTAACTGAAGAAGAGTCCGATAAAAAAGGATATAATTTTAGGATCTATAAAATTGGTAATTTAGTAGTCAAAAAAGAATATATCGAAATTCCTCAAGAAGAAAATGATGGAAGTGACTATACAAAACCTATTACTTATGAAGTAAATATGGAAGCGACAGAAGGTTTATGGTATACGGATGGAGACAATACTTGGGAATGTATCAAGAGTGGTACTCCTGCATCATTTGATGATAAGGAGTATTTTGATGTAATTGAATAAAAATAGAAGGAATTAAATGGAGGTAACGAGCGAAATGACTGATAAAAATGTGCATTTTGCCTCAATCATAAATGGAGGTATTATGAATGGATATTTTGGACTTGGTGGGCAAAGACACACCTTGGTTAGCCGTAATTTGCTTATTAATTAGCTTTATATTTGAATTTTCAAAGATACCAGTCAACCCGTGGGGTTGGCTTTTTCATTGTATCAGTAAGAAAATTACGGCACCGATTGACGAAAAGCTATCGGCTATGGAAAAAGATACCATTGAGCAATATAAAAAGATTAATGATTGCCTGATGGCTTTATCCGAAAAGTTAGAAAACAACGCAAACAAAGAAGATGACCGATATGCAAAGGGTTTGCGGAGACAAATCATAGATTTTGGCGGTTCTATAAGAAACGGCAAAGATAATTCACGTGAAGCGTATGAAGAAGTAATGCGTATGTACAGTGAATATCATGAAATCTTAAAGCAAACTGGCGGAACGAATGGATATATTGATACAGAATATCAG
>CAVGUA010000126.1:0-9323 GCA_963632335.1 Parabacteroides goldsteinii | reverse complement strand
GAATGAATTATATCAATTAGATTTTGATGATTTATTAATTTACACAATTAAAATTCTAGAAAATAATGAAATTATAAGAGATAAATGGATTCATAGATTTGATCATATTTTGATTGATGAATTTCAAGATACTAACGACTTACAATTTAAGTTATTAACATTATTAACTGATTCACATTCTAACATTTATGTTGTTGGAGATCCTGATCAAACTATTTATACATGGCGTGGTGCAAACCAAGATATTATTATGAGATTTGGAGATATTTATTCGCCATTAACTACAATAGCGCTAGAGCAAAACTATCGATCTACGCCTAACATTTTAAAAATCGCTAATGAATTAATTAAACATAATCCAGGACGATATGATAAAAATTTATACACTTCAAATTCTACTGGCGCTGAAGTTTCTTTGAAAAATTTTGGCAACGCTTTAAATGAATCTTATTTTATTGCAAACAAAATTAATGAAATAAAAATTAGAAATAAAGATGCAAAATATTCGGATATTGCTGTCCTTTTTAGATCTGCATATTTGACACAAAAACTTGAAAATGTTTTGGTTGCAAAACATATTCCTTATAAAGTCTACGGTTCCTTAAAGTTTTATGCCCGTGCTGAAGTTAAAGATTGTTTAGCATATTTTAGACTTATCATTAACGAAGATGATGATATTTCTTTTGAAAGAATTATTAATGTTCCACGTAGAGGAATAGGCGACAAAACATTGGCTATATTAAAATTAGAAGCTCAAAACAACCATGTTTCTATGATTAAATATTTAAAAAACATATACAAATATGATTCGAAATTACCATCTTCAGTTGCTTCAAAACTAGAACCATTATTTGGAATAATAGATAAAACTAGAGAAAAAATTGAAGAAAACGAAGAAGCATATAGTGAAATTCTTGATGATTTTATAACCGAAATTAAATATAAAGATATGCTTGAAGAAAAAGATGAAACAAAAGATAAAGTATTAAATGTTGTTGCATTAATTAATGATGTTCGTGACTATTTAAAAGATAATCCAGAAAGTAATTTTGATGAATATTTACAAAATGTAACTTTATATAGTGCGCAAGACGATATTGATAATAGTGATTCTGTAAGTTTAATGACTGCTCATACTGCAAAAGGACTTGAATTTGATTATGTTTTTTTAATGGGATTAGAAGAGGGGGTTTTCCCAAACAATAGAGCACTTTTAGAAAGCCCAAAAGCAATCGAGGAAGAAAGAAGACTTGCTTATGTTGCATGTACTAGAGCCAAGAAAGAATTATATTTAACATACAATACTGGATTTAGTTTTGTAAGCAGATCTGATTCGCAACCATCAAGATTTATTAAAGAAATGGGATTACAAACTAGTAATGTTTTTGCGTATGGAAACAACACTCTTGAAAAGAAAAATGACGATTCTAAGAAGTATTATTATACAAATCCTAATAGTAGCAATATTGGAAACCTAGGAAGCCTTGGTTTAAAAAATGATATCATTTGGCATGTAGGAGATCTTGCGGTACATCAGGTTTTTGGAGAAGGCGAAGTTTTAAAAATAGAAGATGATATTGTAACTATTAATTTCAAAGATTTTGGAGTCAAAAAGATTTTAGGAAACCATCCTAAATTATCTAGAAAAGAAGGGAAAGGTCATTAATAATGGATATTGTAGAAGCTAAATTTAAACATAAAGAACTTGTTAAATTATTAGAGAAATATTCGCATGAATATTATGTTTTAGATAACCCATCTGTTACTGATGAAGAATACGATAGTAAGTATCAAGAACTTGAAGCTCTTGAAAAAGAATTTCCTGAACTAATCACTAGAAATTCTCCAACGCAAAGAATTGGCGGAACAGTTTTAAAAGGCTTCAAAAAAATAACTCATGGTAGACAAATGATGTCTTTAGCAGATGTTTTTAATGAAGATGAACTTTTAGATTGGAATAAAAAAACATGCGAAGGTGCTTTTAAAAAAGAGATTACTTATTGTGCCGAACTTAAAATTGATGGATTAGCAATGTCGCTTGTTTATGAAAATGGTGAGTTACAATATTGCGCTACTAGAGGAGATGGCACTGTTGGGGAAGATGTAACAACAAATGTTTTAACAATTCCTTCGATTCCTACGCACATAAATCTTCCAGGACATGTTGAAGTTCGTGGCGAAGTTTATATGCCAAAAAAGTCTTTAGAAGATTTAAATAGAGAAAGAGAAAAGAATGGCGAACCACTTTTAGCAAATGCAAGAAATGCAGCTGCTGGATCGATTAGAAATTTAGATAGTTCAATTGCAAAAGCAAGAAAACTTGATGCATGGTGGTATTATTTTACGAATGCTGAAGATTATGGCATTAAAACTCACTTTGAAGCTTTAAAGAAACTTGATGAATTAGGCTTTAAAACTAACCCAAATAGAAGACTTGTTACTGGAGAAAAAGAAATACTTGCTTATATTGAAGAATTTACAAAAAAACGTAACGAATTACCTTACGATATTGATGGCATTGTTTTAAAAACAAATGATTTTTCTCTATATGAAATTTTAGGAAATACTGCAAAAACTCCAAAATGGGCAATTGCTTATAAGTTTCCTCCTGAAGAAGTAATTACAAAATTAAAAGATATAGTTTATACGGTTGGTAGAACTGGAAAAATAACTCCTAATGCTGTTTTAGAACCTATTAGGGTTGCTGGTTCAACGGTTCAAAGGGCAACTTTGCATAATGAAGATTTTGTAAATGAAAAGGGTCTTAAAATTGGTGATTATGTAACTTTAAGAAAAGCTGGAGATATTATTCCAGAAGTTGTTGGACCTGTAATTTCAAGAAGAACTGGTGAAGAAAAAGAATTTAAAATGATTACAAATTGTCCAGAATGTGGTACTCCGCTTGAAAAAGTTGAAAATATGCATTTTTGTCCAAACGAAAATTGCCCTTCAAGAAGCATCGAAGGTTTAATTCATTTTGCTTCAAAAGATGCAATGGATATTGAAGGACTAGGAGAAAAAACTTGTGAAGAATTTTTTGCGCAAGGTTTCATAACTGATATTGTTTCGATATTTATGCTAAAAAATCATAAAGAAGAGCTTATGAATATCGATGGTTGGAGTAATAAATCTGTTAATAATTTATTGGATTCGATTGAGATTTGTAAAAATAATAGTTTAGAAAAACTTTTATTTGGTTTAGGAATTAATGAAGTTGGAACAAAAATGGCGAAAGAGTTGGCAAAATTCTTTAAAAATATCGAAGCTTTAATGAATGCTTCAGTTGAAGATTTATTAAAGTTAAATGACATTGGTGAAGTTGTTGCAAATTCAATTTATACATATTTTAGAAATCCAAAAAACATTGAAACTATTAAAAAGCTTCAAGAAATGAATGTAAATACAAAGTATTTAGGCAATAGTAATGTAAATGAAAATAGTTTCTTCTATAATAAGACGGTAGTCTTAACAGGAACTTTAGAAACTTATGGAAGAAGAGAATGCACATCAATGCTAGAAGATTTAGGAGCACATGTTAGTGGATCAGTTTCAAAGTTAACTGATTATGTAATTGCTGGAAGCGAAGCCGGGAGCAAACTTACTAAGGCTCAAAGTTTAGGAGTAAAAATTCTTACAGAAGATGAATTTTTAAATATTTTGAAAGGAGAAAAGGGTGAATAAAGTAAATAAAGAAATTCTAAAAGACGCTGCAAATCGTTTATTATTTGATATGAGCGATGAAGAATATGACACTCTTTTAGATGAATTTGGAATCATTAATGAACAATTTAGTTTGATTGGAAAGATTGAAGGGGTCGATGATGTTTCACCTATGACTTTTCCATTTGAAGTTACAATTGATGTTTTAAGAGAAGATGTACCAGGAACTCCTCTTAAAAAAGAAGATGTCTTAAAAAATGCTGGAAGTGTGCAAGATGGGCAAATTAAATTGCCAAAGGTAATTTAGTATGAGTTATTTAGATAAAACAATTTTTGAAATACACGAAGCTTTAGTAAATAAAGAAATTACTATTGTTGAATTAACAAAAGAAGCATTAAAAAGAGCTCATGAAAATAAAGACAATGCTTTTGAAATTATCTTGGATGATCTTGCTCTTGAAAAAGCAAAAATTGAGGATGAAAAAGGAATTGAAAAAGGCAACTATTTCTATGGAATTCCTTATGTTGCAAAAGATAATTTTTCAACAAAAGATATAGAATCCACTGGTAGTAGCAATATTTTAAGTGGTTACGTTCCTCTTTTTGATGCAACTGTTGTTAAATATTTAAATGAAGCTGGTGCAATTTTAATTGCAAAAGCAACTCTAGACGAACTTGCTATGGGTGGAACAGGTACTTCTGGACACAAAGGAATAACCTATAATCCTTATGATGAAAAACACGAACATATGATTGGTGGTTCAAGTTGTGGAAGTGCAGTTTCAGTTAGTGCAGGAATAGTTCCGTTTGCGCTTGGAAGTGATACTGGAGATTCAGTTAGAAAGCCTGCTAGTAATGCAGGACTTGTTGGATTTAAACCAACATGGGGACTCATTTCAAGATATGGATTATTTCCATTTGCCCCTTCAATGGACCATGTTGCATATTTTACAAAATCAGTTGAAGAAAGTGCGCTTGCTTTAAATTTACTTGCAAAACATGATGATAATGATGCTACAAATTCATATAAAGTTAGACCAGATTATTTTAAGAATTTAAATAAAGATGTTAAAGGCAAGAAGATAGCCGTTATTAAAGAAATTTACGAATCAATTACTGATGAAGTATTAAATAAAAAGTTTAATGATTCTTTAGAGTATCTTAAAAAACAAGGTGCCACAGTTGAATTTGTCTCGATGGATAGGGACTTATTGACTTCAATATATCCAGCTTACTTTATTATAAGTTGTGCTGAAGCAACTTCTAATAACGCAAATCTTGATGGAATTAAGTTTGGACCAAACTATGGCGGAAAAACTTATCAAGAGGTTATGTTTAATGCAAGAACCAGAGGTTTTTCACCTTTAATTAAACGTAGATTTGTTATTGGATCTTATTCACTTATGAGCGCCAATCAACATGACTTATTCTTAAGAGCTCAAAAAGCTAGAAGATTAATTGTTGATGCATTTAATAAGGTTTTTGAAAAGTACGATGCAATTTATTTACTTGCTTCACCAAAAATTGCTCCTCGTTTTAATGAGGATAGCGACAAATTATCATCAACATATTTACTTGCTGATAATTATCTTGCGTTTGGCAATTTTGGTGGATACCCATCAATTACGATTCCTTTAGGATTTAAAGATGGTATGCCTTTTGGTGGTAATATTACAACTAAACCATTTGATGAAGAAAGCGTTTTTAATATCGCTTTATCGTTAGAAGATTTTACTGGATTAAAGGGTTTAGATATTTATACAAAGGAGGGAAAATAACATGAATTTTGAAGCGGTTATTGGTATTGAAACTCATATTGAAACGAATACTAAATCAAAAATGTTCTCTTTTGCTCCAAATAAAGCTGAACAAGAGCCAAATACTTTGGTAGCTTTACTTGATATGGCTTATCCTGGCACAATGCCAAGAGTTAATAAAGAAGCTGTTAGAAAAGCTTTAAGAATTGCTCATGCTTTACATATGACAATCGATGATACCTTATATTTTGATCGTAAAAACTATTTTTATAGTGATTTACCAAAAGGATATCAAATTACTCAACAATATCGACCAATTGGTAAAGATGGTTATGTTGAGATCGAAATCGATGGCAAAAAGAAAAGAATTGGAATTGAAAGAATGCACATGGAAGAAGATACATGTAAACAATTACATTTTTCAAACTATTCTTTACTTGACTATAATCGTGCTGGAGTTCCTCTTTTAGAAATTGTTACTAGACCAGACATTAGAACTGGAGAAGAAGCTCGTAAATATGTCGAAAAGTTAAGAGAAATCGTTACTTTTGCTGATGTTAGTGATGGCAAAATGGAAAATGGAAGTATGCGTTGCGATACAAACATTTCTATTAGACCATATGGCGAAACTAAGTTTGGAACTAAGGTGGAAGTTAAAAATTTAAATTCAATTGTTGATATTGAAAAAGCTCTTGATTTTGAAATTAAACGACAATCTGAAGCATTATTAACTGGACATGAAGTCATACAAGAAACAAGAAGATTTGATGAAGTTAAAAAAGAAACTATAACAATGCGTGTAAAAACAGATGCTGTTGATTATAAATATTTCTGTGAGCCAAATATTGTTCCTATTCATTTATCAAAAGAATTTATTGAAGATGCTATTAATACATGCCCTGAACTTTATGATGAAATGCTTGAAAGATTTATCAAAAATTATGGAATTGAATTAAAAGATATCAAAATTTTATTAAGTGATAAGAATTTAGCTATGTATTTTGATGAATGTGCTAAACATTCTAAGCATTATCAAGCTATTGCTAACTTTATAATTTCAAATGTTTTATCCATTTTAAATAAAGAAGACTTAACTATTTCTGAATTTAAAGTTGAGCCAAAATATATTAGCGAACTTGTAGAGTTATTAGAAAATAATGAAATCAATTCTTCTCAAGGTAAGAAGATTTTTGAGAGAGTTGCAAAAGACAATAAATCACCTTTGATTTTCAAAGAAGAAATGGGCGCAACTTTAATTAATGATGAAGGACAAATTATTGCTGTTATTCAAGAAGTAATTAAAGAAAATCCAGGAATTGCCGAATCATTTAAGTCTGGTAATGGTAGAGCTCAAGGCTTTGTCATTGGCCAAGTAATGAAAAAGATGCAAGGCAAAGTTGATCCAAAAATTGCCAGTAAATTAGTTGCAATAGAACTTAAAAAATAAATTATTGATATAGCTTTGATGCAAGACTCTTAAGCGAATTGTTGCTTAAGAGTTTTTTAATATTATCAAAACTATTTATTTCGTAATTTTTCAAAAAGAAGTGGGATTTGTTAATGATTTTGTCAGTTTCGCACTCTTGAAATTGATAATCTTCATCTGTGGAACCGTTTAATTCTTCGTCAATTAATGTTATTAAACATCTTCTTAATAAAGCTAGCAAACCATCTTCTAACCAATAATCAAATTGTAGACCTTGAAAACGAAATTCTTGTGACTTGAACGTCAAAAATGCATTTATGCCATCATTAGGATTGTGCCATAAATCAATAAAAGCATAAATGAAAAAATTGTTTCTCATAGTTTTTAGATACTTAAATGCATCTGATTTAATAATTGTTATTTTTTCTTTATTTTTAAATTGAGGTAATATTTTATTCTTAAATAAATCAATGATGTTTTGATTATTTTCAACAATTGTAATGTGTTCTACATCTGGTTTTAAAGCGCACATATATGCAAAATAACCAATACCTAAGCCAAACACTATAATATTGCCTTTAGCGTTTGATATAGGTTTTTTCATAGTTTCTATTTCGTTAGGATTTACACTCATCCATATTTCATTATTTTCTAAAAGAGCAAGGAATTGATATGGTTTTTCGAAAAAACCTAGTTGAGTTATCTCTTTAAAATAATTATTTTCATCGATTTTTATATCATCATAAGGGAATCCTTCATATGGAAGGTATTTCAAATATTTAAATTCTAGATTTTTAAAATGTGTATTTTGGATTTTTATGTTTTTTACATAAGGATTTTCTTCGTATTCATGTGTGTTTAAACATTTTACGCCTGGAAAAATATAATTTTCACCAATATATCTATTTTCATTATTGTCTTGATCAATTTCCATAACGTTCATTAAAGAATAATAAAATGATTTTTCTTTGCTTAAACCATCAAAAGAAGAAAAGAGGTCGATACCTATATAGTTTTTGTAGTTTTCTAAGTAATCTAATGTTAAATCTGCGATGGATAAATTGATATCTTTTGTGTCCAAAATCTTATTAAATTCCAAAAGATCTTTTTTTGATAAATTAATTTTCATGGAGAATTTATAGCACTTTCTATAGACATTTCCAACAAAAGATTAGTTTTAGATTTTTTATAAATTTTAATTGGTGGTACAATAGTACCTATCGAGTGGAGGAAATCCTATGAAAAAAATTGATGTGAATGAACAAAGCATCAGCGAAGAAGTTTATTCTGAATTAGGAAAAAACTATTTTTGCAAACCTACAAACGTTGTAATTAGACATGCACTTTCTAAAACTGATATTCCAACAATTGTTAGTGATTCAAAAAACAGTGTTGAAACTTTAAATAATTTTTCTAACGAAATTAAAACATTACCCGTTGCAAACCAAAAAGGTAGTGGAAGATGTTGGATTTTTGCAGGGTTAAATGTTTTACGTGAAATAATTGCGAAAGAATGTAAGTTAGATAATTTTGAATTATCGCAAAACTATGTTGCTTTTTTTGATAAACTTGAAAAAGCAAATTATTTTTTAACATCTATTATTGATTTAATCGATTCTAAACCAGATGACAGAACTTTTATGTATTTATTAGATAATGCCGTTGGTGATGGTGGTCAGTGGGATATGTTTCGAAATTTAGTTGTTAAATATGGTATTGTTCCAAAAGGCGTTTTTGATGAAACTTATCAATCAAGTTATACGAGATATAGTGATCAGTTGCTTAATTCATACTTAAGACAATTTGCATATGAGGCTCAAAAATTATCGCACAAAGGGAAAGATAAAGAAGTTCAAACATTGAAAGATGAAACTTTGAACAAAATTTATGCCTTATTAGTAAATTGCTTTGGTGTTCCACCTACCGAATTCGATTTTGAATATACAGATAAAGATAAAAAATATCATCTCGAAAAGGGATATACCCCTAAATCATTTTTTGAGAAATATATTGGTAATAGAATTGATGAATATGTTTCTATTATCAATTCTCCAACTTCTGATAAACCATTTATGAAGTCATATACAATTGATTATTTGGGTAATGTTGTTGAAGGAAAACTCGTCACTCATTTAAATCTTCCAATGGAAAGAATTAAAGAGTTGATTATTGCTCAAATCAAAGGTGGGGATATCGTTTGGTTTGGTAGTGATGTCGGAGCTTATGGAGATAGAAGTACAGGTATTTGGGATGACCAAGCTTACGATTATAGATCTGTTTTTGCTTTCGATATTAAGTTTGATAAAGCCGCAATGCTCGATTATAGAGCAAGCGCAATGAATCATGCGATGTGTTTAACAGGAGTTAATATTAAAGAAGGTGTTCCAACTAAATGGAAAGTTGAAAATAGTTGGGGTGATTCAATAGGCAATAAAGGGTATTTTATTATGTCATCTAGTTGGTTTGATACATATGTATAC
>CAVGUA010000125.1:0-9729 GCA_963632335.1 Parabacteroides goldsteinii | reverse complement strand
TAATAGACACTTACAAAGGGTAGACTATACCCTTTTTATAGTGCTCAAAAAGACCCTGGAAAGGTAGGTACTATGTTTGAAATACCAACATGGGCAAACAACGCCCATAAACGCAAGCAAGCAAAAGACAAAGCAAAGCGCCTAAAGATACAAGCGTACTTTTACGGTAGTCTTAGTTTGATAGGATTAAGCTTGCTTATGGTCTTTGTAGGTTTTGTAGAAAATCTATAGGACAAGACCGTCAAAAAATGGATCCCAAAAAGTAGGATTAGTACGCCTTTAAAGGCTAGCGTCCTAAAAGGGATAAAACGCCTAAAAAAATAGGTAAAGTGCCGTTTACAGCAACTAAGCTAGACGGCTTTTTATATGGGATGAGTGTACCATAAATGGATAGTAAGTATCCTAAAGGGTAAAATATCATAGGATAGCTATACCCTTTAGCACTCTAGAAAGGAATCCATATGGACTATGTATATGAAGTCTTTAACGACTTAAGCGCTCAGTATGAGTGCGACTACGCAACGCTAGACGATATTTTGAACTATTCTGAATGGGTAGACTTAGACGACTAGCAACACGCAAAGGGACAACCATATCCTTTTAATAGTGGTTAAAAGAAAGGACAAAACGTCAAGCAAGACGTTAGAAAAAACTATGCAAGAATTAGATAAAATTGTTGCGTGCTACTATGAATGCACGCATAAAATCGCTATTATTCTAGACGAGTACAAAGAGACCCTTTACCATCTAGATATGCAAAGTGGGGCTATAAGGCCTTACAGTTACATGGGTGAATTTGTGGAAGAGCTTATGGAACTCATGCGCAAAAATGAAATGGTGTCAATGGATAAAGAGTTTGAAGAAATTGTCCATAGGTACGTGGTAGATGAGTACCTAAACATTGTGGGGTAAGTCTATGTATGACTTTGTAGCAATATACCAAAATACACAAAATAGGCTATGTACGGTCTTAAGGGATAGTGACGGCTTTTTGATAGTCACTGACAACGTAAAGCGCCGTGAACATAGTCTTTTATATTGCCTTTTGATAGTGGCAAGTGACTACAAAAATATGATTGAAGTCAATCGTAATATTTTTAAAGTCGATGATAAAAGTGTAGAAGTCATTGACGAGTATTGTAACTGTGCCCATGCGTTCTTTAAGGACTTAAAACGGCTGGGCTATGGATTTGCCTGGAGTAATAAGGTCGAGTTTAGCGACTAAATAGAAAGTAGGATATTTATGAGAAAAGTAACAAGAAAATATACGCTATATGACTATAGCGAGTTATGTGAACAAGCAAAGAAAAATGCTAGGCGTGTAGCAGTAGATGATTGGTGTGAGCAACTACAAATGGACGAGTGTCCATATGATGAAAAATTGATCGCTACATTCAATAAATGGCTGATTGATAAAGTAGAAAGTCTTTGTTATCTGTTAGAGCGAAAAGGATATCATGACCTTTATGAGCCAGGTGAAAAGGACATAAAAGAAATGTGCGAAATTTATGGATTAGAATTCTTGTGTGATGGAACGATGTATTAGTAGGAGGCTAAGAAAATGAAAATCAAAGGATTTATGACAAATTTAGGTAAATATGTAGAAGGTGAATTAGTGGGTGAATGGGTGACGTTTCCTATTGATGAAGATGACTTACAAGAAGTCTATAAGCGCATTGGTATAGACTTTGAAAGATATGAAGAAGTCTTCTTTACAGAATGGGAGTATTATGACTTAGGGGAGTACATCTCCATTAGAGAAGTAAACGAACTAGCAGAACGCCTTGAAGATATAAGAGACGATGATTTTGATGAATTGCTAGAAACGGAGTATGACAACTTTGAGACCATGCTAGACATTTGTGAACGTGGGGACTATATCATCTATTGGGGTAAGGATATGGAAGGCCTAGCTGATGAAAGACTACAAGAAATTATATTGCCAAGTATCGAACAAGAATGGTTAAGAGAAATAGTAGAAAGCAACTTTGACTTATCTAGCTATGCAGATGAGTTAGAGAGTCAAGGACAATTTTATGAAACGACTAACGGAGTCGTGGAGATTTTATAGAAAGAGAGAGTATATGGACATAAAAGAACAAAAATACAAATTTATAGGAAAGACAATTACGAAAATTTAGTAAAATTCGATATAGTTTATCATGATACTATAGAAGACTATATTGTAGAGAATTATTTTTCAAGGGCAGAACGAGAATGTTATAACGCCCTTTTAGATTACTATGAGAATGAAGGATGTGAAGACGATTTATGGGATTTACTAAATGATCGCATTAGTGAACTAGAAGTTGACTTGAACAAGGACGACATGAAAGCTATTATCACAAAAAATAAATCAAATATGTATTATCAGGAATGGATTGAATTGGAGGACTAAGAAATGAAATACAACGTAACCATTACAGAGACATTAAGCCGTATTATAGAAGTAGAAGCAGAAAGCGTACAAGACGCAGAAGATAAAGTGTGGGATATGTACTATAAAGAAGACATCATTTTATCAGCTCGTGATTATGAAGATACTGAAATAACAGACGTAGAACCAATTTATGATGAAGGAGAAGACTAAATGAAAGTAGAACCAAGCAAAGTGATGGTAAAGGAGCTTAATAAGGCTCTTGTGCGATTGAGTAAAAGCGATAAATACACAAGTATAGAACGAGTGTATTATATCAATCTAAGTCCTAATGATTGGCACCTATATGTCAATTCATTTGAAAGTCCTTATGACCAGGATTTTGATAGAAACGGCAATTTAAGGGCTTTGACAGTAGTATATAAAGATGATTGTTATGCTATGAGCAAATTTGTATCATTTATAGATTTGCATAACATTTGTAAAGAAGTAAGACAAAGGGGACGTGAATTGAATTTCGAAAATTTCTTTCAAGTCTTCTTGGATGTGTATGAAGTATGAGTCATAAGACGCTGTTGAACGCTTGGCAAGAATACCAACGAAAGGAGTTAAAAATCAAGCCAAAAGGTGAATTGCCAACGCATGGGATGTATTATATTGCTACACAAAAGCTAGACAAGGGTCATAAGGTGCGTGTACAATATAATCAAACGTTAAAGAGATATGAGGAGGTTTTAGACGGAGAAATAATCTATACGATTGACAGAATCACGCTTAGATTGTTTGAAAACGACTTAAGGAGCGTGACTAAAAAAATGTACTTAAGTCATATTAATAAGTTAGGCAGAGCCTACATAAGGAAAGGATGTTAGAAATGAGCGATAATCAAGCATGGGTTTATTTGAAGAGTGTATGTATTTATATGTTGTGCGATGGTGGTTTAACGCCAGAAGACTTTTATGAAGAATTCTTGATGACAAGAGAACAGCTAGATGAAATTCTTGATGGAGAGCTATACCTATTTGAAGAAGATGAATAGAAAGGAGTGGGAGCTATGAGCTTACTTAATGAAATGTTCAAGCGTGAACGCTTAGAATATGCAATCAAGCACGCTCAAGAAAAAGGGATTAATCCTAAGCTTGTAAAAAAGCTATGCGATCCTAATTATAGGAAAATGGTGAGTACTTTAATCCTTAGTGAAAATTATGAAATTGAACCACCTAAAGTCGCATTAATCCCTAAAGGCAATGGTGAATATAGAGAAGTATATGTAAATGCACCACTTGATAGAGTCGTCCTATCTCTTCTTGCAGATACTGTAAGTGAAGTGTTTGTGGATATGATACATCCAAATTGTCGGAGCTATCAAAAGGGGATGGGCACGCAGGAAACAGTGCATGATATTAGTGATGAAATGGTCAAATTGAATAAGCATGGTCATGTTCATATTGGTTACAAATCTGACTTTAGTAAGTACTTTGATAGCGTTAAGATTGAATACATAGACGCTATATTTGATGAGTGGGAGCGAAGACTCGGATATGATAAAGGGACAGAGCCGTGCATTAATATGATAAGAAAATATTATCATCAAGATGCCTACTTTGACCAAAATGAGAATGTATGTTTCAAATATCAAAGTTTGAAACAAGGTTGTGCAGTCGCAGCACCTTTAAGCAACATGATACTTTATGACTTAGATGAATATATGTCAAATAAATATCATTCTTATTATAGATATAGCGATGACTGTATTGTAATTGGTGAAGATGTAAAAGATGTCGCAGATGATATTAATAGAATTTCATCTAAGTATGGCGTAACGTTGAATCCAAAGAAGGTGCAACCTATATATGCAGATGAATGGGTTAAGTTTTTGGGGTTTAATATCAAGGGTGGAATGATTACGCTATCTAGTTCACGCTTAAAAAAGTTTCAACATGAAGTTGAAAAGAGAACTATTAAGAACAATTATCCTTATAAGAGAGCAAAACGTGATTTGTATAGATATCTTTTTCAAGGGGAGCATTCATGGGCAAGTGGATGTCTTGGAACGATAAACGTACAAAAAGACGTTGAGCAAATGAGTTTGTTCGTAATGGATTGTTTGAAAGCTTGCAAATATTACAACGGCAAGAAGAGAACAATTAAGCTTGGTGGGCTTGGCAGTGACTTACAGAAAGGAGATTATACGGTAAATAGGGGCAAAGGAAAAAATGTAAAAACGGTGCGAAACGTTGAGTTAGAAGACTATATTGGATTGACGGCTTTATGGAATGCCTATAGATACAATAAAGCTCTATTCAACGCATTATTAAATTAAACGCATTGTATCTATTATAGTTCGGTGTTAGAGCGGTGTATTATAGTTGATACAGATGATATATCCTATATCATCCCAGAATCAGAGAAGCTGCCTCCAGGATCATAAATATTAATCCTAATATTTATGATGAATATTTTAAAGAAATAACACGTATATCAAACGTAATGCACAAAGGAGAAATTTATGAGAACAAAAACAGTATTTAGCACATTGATAAATCAAGCTAGAGAAGGTCGACCTTATAGCATTGATTTAAAAGGTCATAACTTGAAGATGGGCGACAAGATATATGTTCAAGACGGCAAGAATATGTCAAGCGATTTATTCTACCTAAAAGATGACTTGAAAGATTATGGAATTGAGAACTTTAAAGAATCGGATTTATGGGGGTTAGTAATACCTAGTTTGTATTACCAATTTGCCCATTCGAAACCGACAAGAAAGGATAGGCACAAATATGCATTTAAACCTATACCATACGAAGAAATGAATATGTTCGATTTGGTCTATGGAAAGACAAGGCACGAAATGAAAGCCGTATTAGAAGGAGCGATATTATTACTCTCATGTGGTGGTATCTTGCAATGGCAAGATGATAAGCATTGGTTTTGGCAATGTCCTGATTGTAAAGATTTAGTTGTATTAAAAAGTTGGGTGTATGACCCATTTAAGAAAGAAGAGGAATAAAAAATGAAACTAAGTGAAAAATTAAGAAAATTAGAAGAAGTTGGAATTGATACAAGCAAATTCCAAATTAAATGCAACGGTTTGAAAGTGACTCTTAATGAAGATAGCGACAAGAACGAAGGTATTGATTTGAGCCGTATCATCTTAGACAACATTGGTGAAGGTCAGAGCGTAAATGTTGACGTTAATAAAATTCATGCAGCTTTTGTTGAGTCATCCAATATCGAAACGAACAAAGTTGGAGCATTTATCCTTACATCTAAATGTGATGATAAAGAAGTGTTGATTAATACGTTACGAATGGTTAATAGTGATGATGGTTATGATAAATATATTCGTCATAAATTATCTTACTCATATCAATTCGTATGGTTAGAAGAAATGTTGAAAAAGATGGTGAATAAAGAAGTAAATGTCTATGCTTATAGATATTTCATCACTAAAGAATTGGTATTAGAAATGTTGCATGATTGCTTTAAGAAATGCAATTACAAAACAAGAGAAAAGGTTCGTGAATTGGCTAAGCAAGTAGCAAATTCATTTGAATTGAAAGGAATTTATGAAATTGTTCATGAATTAAATCAAGAAGTAATGAAAGATACACAGATTAAATATGATGAATATAAAGCGAATGTATGGTTAGACGTTTATAGGGGTTTGAACGGTTATCAAAGCCTGGTTACATTAGCTAAGTGCTATGACATTGGCAACCTTGAAGAATTAGAAGAACGTTTAAACGAATATAAAGAGCGTGGTTGTTTATGGAAATTCTTAAGAGATTTACAAAAGATGGATTTAACAGAATTATATAAAGAAATGTAGGAGAATTGATAGAATGACTTGTTGGAAAGTAGAAAGAGATGACCGAAATATTTTCTTAGGTAAAAAGACTTTAGCAGATAGAGATGTAATGCTGATTATTAAGATTGGTGATATGAGCTATACCAAATGGTATTTTGGTGAAGATAAGTTTGCAACAATGCTTATCTATAATGAAGAAGATGAATTAATTGCAGTCTTAAAAGAGAGCGTAAAAAGAAGATATACGGATCTTGATAAAAAAGATAGAGACATCGAAAATAGAATGAAAAAATTCATTCAACTTGAATATGGCATTGCTAGATTAAGAATTAAAAATATGAAAGATTATTATTGGTCAAAGTTGGCACTTGAACAAGTAATGCTTACAAATGATACAATGAAAAATCTATATAAATTATTAATGCAATTAGAAGATAATGTACCATTTGATTTAGTAAGAGATAGACATGGTGCAGGAAATGACGATATCAAAGTATTAAAACCAGAAGAATTATTATAAGTCAATCAAGAGAAGATATAATGTCTTCTCTTTTAAATTAGAAAGAAAAGAGGAAAATCATATGAAAACAGAGATTATTACATTTGAAGAATTTACAAGAAGAACAGGTATTAAGGTTACGACAAAGCATAATGGTAAGATGGAAGGAATGGACTCTATGAGTACAGATTGCCAAAGCAATAGATATTGTAAAGAGCGAGCTAAAAATGGTGATTCAGTTTGTCGAAAATGTTATGCAGAAAGAATGATGAAACGATATAAGAATTTAAAGAATGCCATGAAAGATAATCTAGACTTCTTAAGTGAGCCTTTGAGATATGAAGACTTGCCAAATATCAATGCTTTGTATTTTAGATTTGAAGCATTTGGTGATTTAGATAATGAAGTCCAATTTATTAATTATCTAAATATATGTAAGAAGAATCCAAAGACAAGATTTGCGTTGTGGACAAAGAATCCATGGATTATTCAAAATGCATTTGATTCTGGATATAAGAAACCTAAGAATTTAAATATTGTCTTGTCTAGTATCATGATGAATGAAGTCGATGATTACAGTCGTTATGATTGGGTTGATAGAGTATTTACAGTATATGATAAGAAATATATTGAAGAACATGATGTAAATATTAATTGTGGTAGTCGCAAATGTATGAGTTGCTTAAAATGTTATAACAAATCAAAAAAGTACTTCTACATTAACGAGCAAGTTAAATAATGTCGCAATATTATTGACTTATTGCGACGCTTAGTATATATTATACATACAGAAAAGGAGAATAAAAAATGGCAAATATTAGTAATGCAAGTGGCAGATTAACGATTACGGCAGAGAGTAAGGCAGTAGCGTTATTATTACTTGATTGTTTTAAATGTTCAAGATGGAATAATTCAAAGACAAGTGATTATCCAACTTACGTTGAAGACAAAGTCGGAGAGGTTGATGAATGCGTAGGAGCTTATGCAGCTACTTATGATTTTACTGCATTCGGAAGATGGTCGTATATATGTAATCTAGAACAATTGATGAAAAGTATGCAAGAATATAATGATAAAAAAGGCATACATTTAGAAGATTTCTGGTGGAATATTAATTTAGAGTTTGCAGATGAAGAATGTGGATGTGACGTCCTATATAAAGCAGATGTCAAATTTATTCATAGAGAAGGCACGTCTTTTAAAGATTCTGAATTTACTGAAGAGATTACCAATTATGAGTATACATACTTTAATATGGCAAAGGCATTTGATATGTCGATTGAAGGTGTGTTGAATTGCTTTTGTGGATGGTTTGATGGAGCTGATATCGAAGATGATATTGATAAGATTGAAGAATTGATTTACGATCTTTACGATTGGCGTTATCATCGCGTTGCGACTTTTATAGATGGATTAGAATGCCTGAGAAAAATAAATAAAGATTTTGTAAATGATTTAGGACGTTATTGGTCGGAGAATGGATTTGAAACTAAGAAATTAGAACGTTTGTACAAAGAACATTTAGCATAAAGGAGGAATAAATAATATGGCACAATCAATATTTACAGACGGTTTTAAGCCTAGATTTGTAGGAATATTTACTGTTTATGCAATGGGAGATGAACTTAATATCTATGGTACGAACGCGCCTAAAAAGGAATTAGAAAAGCTAATTAATATTTGTAGTAAAAAAAAGAGTAAAGGCAATGAGTTGCCTAATATTGAAGAATGGCTGCAAAATGAAGGATACATTACAATGCATCTTGATGATTATCAAAAACTAACACCATCATATACATTAGTCAACAAATGGCTTGAAGAAAATTATCCAATGATAGATGAATTCTATTATATAGATTAAGGAGAAAAGAAGATGAAAAAGACATTAAAAATTTATAATAAAAGCTTAGAAGAACAAATAGAAGTATTAGCGTTTGATTCAAAAAAGGAATATGCATTGATTTGTATGATGGAACGTACATTCAAACGCTATATAGTCGTATTTAGTTTAGATTTTGATGATGGTTCATGGAGCCAAGGTCATTACTTTAATAGTTTAGATAATGCATATGAATATTATCAAGAAAAGGTAGCATAAGAAATTAAGAGGCGAGTGTTAAGTCGGAATGTATTATTGTCAATAAATTAATTTCTAAACTACTGTTTAGAAATTAACAAGAACGGGTGACCGATCTACCCGTTCACAGGAGAATTAAACAAATTGCCATTAGTTTAATTCTGAATATTTTAAAGGATTAACACAATTATTGAATGTAATACATTAAAAAAATATAAAAAAAGGAGAAAAGAAATCATGGGAAACAGAGCAGTAATTACAACAGAAAAGAATTTTAAGAACAATGGAGTAGGTGTTTACGTACATTGGAATGGAGATTGGACAAGCGTAACAGCTTTTCTAGAGTATTGTAAGAAAAAAGAATATTTAAGTCCAGACATCAGTAATTATGGATTTTCAAGGCTTTGTCAAGTAATCGGAAATTATTTTGGCGGTGTGCAGTCTATTGGAATTGATGTTTTAGAAAATCTAGATTGTGATAATGGTGATAACGGTGTCTATCTAATTAAAGATTGGGATATTGTAGGAAGAAAATATCAAAGACGAGAAGACTTTAAAGATATAGAACGAAAGAAACAGATGTTAATTGATATTGATAGTGCACAACCGTCTAAAGAAAGATTAGGTCAAACGTATAGAGTGAATGTTGATGGCCATTTAGATAGTGAGGTATTTGATGATTTAGAAGAAGCTATGGAATATGCAGATGAGAGATGTCTTATGAACCATCCTATAATGATATACGACCAAGATAACAATCTAGTTAAGATTCGTAGATGGTTTGATGAAAATTTTGACATAAATAATAATGATGGTCTTTATTATATGGATGTTATTAGTTTTGGTTACGCAGGTTATTTAGGAATATGGGAGGATAGATAATATGAAAACAATAATTATTAGAGATGATGATAATGAAAATGAAATTTTAGGTGTATTTCTTACTGATGAAACTGCTATTG
>CAVGUA010000124.1:0-10445 GCA_963632335.1 Parabacteroides goldsteinii | reverse complement strand
GCATAGAACCTTTAACATTTTGAGAATCTACTTTTTCGTAAAAATTATCTATATAATTGAATTTATTATATTCGTAAGCCCAACTTATATAATCTGCTTGTTCTTGAATATCTTCTTTATTAAAATTAGGAGATGGTAAAAAATAAAGCGAATAAGCATTATAATTATAAACATTAAAATTTTCATTGGAAAAATCTTCTACAGTTGGGCTAAACTCCATATCATTATATTCCTTTTGTTGCCAATATAGTATAGAAAATGAAGTGCTTAATGTTTTCAAACCATTTCTAGTAATTGAATCATTCCACATTTGAGGTTCATAACCTTGCTTAACAACGTAGTTTCCTAAAGAATTCATAAAATTAATAAACTCTTTTTGATGAGAAACACCTCCAGGAACTTCGTCCCCTCCCAACACAATTTTTTGTTTGTTTTTTAACTGGGGTTGATGGAACAATATTAAAATTTCCTTTATCTGTCTTTTACTAATGTCTAAGGCTTTTTTATTATTAAAAAAATCAACAGTGTTATCACTATAATCACTAATAATGTCATTGTATAAGTTATTATTTTCATTTTTTAAATATTCCAACCATGCTTTGGCGTGTGAAGGTAAATCAATATCAGGAATAACCATTATATTTAACTTATTACTATAATTTATAAGGTTTCTAATCTCTGATTTAGTCAAACAATCCTCTGTTTCATTATTCTTTTTAAAAAATTTAGATTCAATAGCATAATTTTCATTATCTGAAAAATGTAGTTGTATATAGTTTCCATTATTTTTATGTATTACTTGTACTATTTTTTTTAAGGACTCTAAAGAATAATGCTTTCTAGCTATATCAATATTAACCCCTTTTGAAATGTCTTTTGAAAAGAGAGGAGTAGATATAAAAGAAGATGAAACAAGAATTATAAATAACATAATTGGAATAATCTGCTTTAAAATTATCAATAATTTCTCCCTTCATTTACTAAAATAACCTTTAACTTACAAGATAACACAAATAAATATAATAATTTTATAAATGCCTAAATGTTGATTTTCTAGGCATATCTGTCTTGATTTATTTATAATCAACCATATAATTTAAAAATTAAATACGGATTACTACTTATTATATTTAACTTTATTTGCTAGCTTGGCTACTGTTTTATTGTCATAAGGTTTAATATAGATTGTTTCAACATTATTCTCAATTGCTTTTTTTGTTATCTTATCCATTTGACTATAATCGCTATTTTGTGGGCTTTCCCATTTATAGGGGATACTATTATACACATTAATCGTCCCATCACCATTACTGCTATACGTTACTGATCCACCAGCCTTCATAGGAGCTTCTAATTTCACAACATCTTCTTTATAAACTGCACTATCTTGGGCTTGTGGATTTACTTTTGATCCTTTTGGTATTTTTGTAACGTACACATTTCTAATACCTTTTAAGTCATTTTTTGTAGATATTAACTGGTACCAAACCCGTGCATATTCAATTTTTTCTGAGCTGAAATTATTTAAATAACTTTTATTTTTATCAGTAGATTGGTGACTTTCATTACTATCAGTATTTTTTTCTCGGTTTTTATTATCGCTTTGCTTCTTGTTTTGTTTATTGCCCTTGTCTTTGGTATCACGATTTTCAGAAGTGTTAGTTTTCTTGTCAGTTTCATTTTCTTTATTCTCTGATGTATTAGTATCACTAGAACTGTTATTGTCGTGACTTTTTGAACTTTTATTATTACAACCTGCTAAAAATACCAGAAAACTAACAATTGATATAGCTAAAATAACTTTTTTTCATACTGTAACTCCTTTTTAAAATTTTAAATTAAAGTTATATTGATATTTTTTTGATAAAAAAACTCATATTACAGGAGTTAAAAAACTCGTATAACATGATATGAGTTAAATATATAATAAAAGAAGTATCTGTTTATGTAAAATAGATATTTTTTTAATTCGTAGAAATTTAAATTGTATAGGTTATACAAAATCACTACCTATAAGACTTAATTATGTAAACTAAAACAAAAGCGAGAACCCTATTAAATCAAGGGTTCTCGCTTTTGTTTGGATTTATTATTTATGCATGTAATATACATTGCTGTTTTTGTACGTTTTCATTCATTTTCATATCTAGTTATTTTGTATCTTTATTCAACTCATAAACTATCGTCTAGTGGATTGAATTTTTGTTACAATAGAAAGGCACTTCCTGTGCAGAAAGGAGGTGCTGTATATGCTTGTTGTAACTTCATTTGTTCTAGGTTTTATCTCGTCAGTTCTAGCTGGTATAGTTGCGAACTATATATTTGATAGACTGAAAAGGTAAAATAAAAACCCCCACATTAGCTTGCCGGCGTGTGGGGGTTTTCTGTATATGCTAAGTTGTAACTCATTTGTTACGTTTAGTATATCGTGTCTACTATCTTTTGTAAAATTTTCTCGTTGTGTCTCGATCATCTACGTTGATTCTCGTTACTTTGCTATAAGTAAATAAAGAACTATTTATCTTGTTAGTTTTTTTTCTTGAATAATTTTGAAAATAAAGACTGCTTTTGTTCATTTTTATTTGATATTTTTGAATCAAAGATATTCTCTTTTTCATGCACGTTATCTGTTTCTATTTTTTCGCTATTACCTAATATATTTTGGCTATTTAAATTCAAAGATTGTTCTTGTTTTAACGCAATTGTTAAATCGTCAATTTGTCGATTTTTTTGTCGAATTTCTGATTCTAAATGCTCAATATATTTATCGATATAGCTATCATAATTGATTGTTATACCATCTTTTTTATTTGACGATTCGTTTGTCGTTTGTTTGTCGCTTTTTGACGATTTATTTGATGATTTTTTATTTAAGATGTTTTTTAAATAAGTCATAATATCATCATCAATTAATGTTTTGTTACCCATTTTACTTATCTTTAAATGGGGAGGTAAGTTTTTCAAATGATAATGAATTGTCTGTTTAGATACACTTAATATATCTGCAACTTCTTTTACAGTTTTCACTAACTAACACGTCCTAATATATTTAATCCGTTTGAGATTGTTTACTTTTATTCATTTTTTCTAAAAATGCTTGTCGTTCTTCCTCAGTATATTCAGTGTTTTGGTGGTTAGTTGTTTGGTGTTTTTTTAGCCATGTTGGTGTCATTTCACGATTTATATTTTTCTTTGAAAAATTTTTATTGGTCATATATGGCTGCCGTTTCGAGTGAATGCGTTTTTCAGGATCAAAGGAAAATTCTAACCATTCAATTTTACGTCCTTTTTTCGCTTTGATTTTAGTAATATTAAGCCCTTTAAATATAGACCCCAATTCTTTAATTATTGGCGTTAAAACCTTTTGATTAATATGAGTCATTCTATAACTATCAGGAATATCTAAAAGTTCTTTAAAATCATCAATTTGTATTTTAAAGTATCCTGTATGTTTATATTGTTTTAGAAGCCTAAACATATTTTTAGAGTATGTAGATTTAAGATGTGTCATTTCTTGTAATTCAAATTTAGTGAAATTAGCTGTTATATCATTTAAAACATGCTTTAATTTTGGATTAATACTAATATTAATTTCTTTTAAATCAGCATCAACTTCATAACCAGTAAATAATACAAATTTTTTAAATGATAAGCCACTTCTTTCTGTGTAAGTTAAACCTAGTAATTTATCATAAACATGTTCTAAATCTTTAACAAATCTTTTTTGCGAACGATGATAATAATTACTTAAGTGGCGTAATTCTTCAAAAGGAATAGTTAGTTCCTTTATATCTTGTTCTTTAAGTTTATTGCAAAGACTAAAAAAAATATCAATCTCTGTACTTGTAAAACGGCGCAGAGGGACTAAATTCATTTCATTTTTATATACAACAGTTTCTCCAGACATCATTTATCAAACTCCTATATTAACATTAAGGCAACTAAAAATATAAAGGTTTCCTTAATGTTAATTTTTCATATCTACAAAAACTATAGTAGCAAATAAAAAACTCCAAAGGCAACTAAAAATATAAAAGTTGCCTTTGGAGTTACAAAAAGTTGCCTTTGGAGTTACAAAAAGTTGCCTTTGGCATCTCAAACACCTTGATACTCAAAGGCTAGAAAACTTCTAAAAAGCACTTAAAAAGATTTATAGAATATATTAAAAAGTCCAAGATCATAATTATATTTATTTAAGCATTTGTATTATCTGATAAATAGTTAAAACTACTAAAACACCAAGTACATACTTACTTGTTATAAAATTCTCAAATGCTTCTTTAAATTTAATATTATCAACTCCCTAGTTGCTTTATTCCAATTAATAATAAGCCCATAAATCAAAAGCAAAATTGATGATATTAAAAGTAATACACTAGATAAAACATCTAATCTTTTATCCTTTTTAATCATGGAACTTTGCTCTAATCCATTCATACAAGCCAATAAACAATCCTATAGCGAATATATAAGGCAAACCATAAGCAATATACCAAACAAGTGTCATAAAGCCCTCAGACGCTCTTATTTTGCTTGCTATGACTTTCTGTAATATATCTACATGTAAGAAACTCATAAAGTCACTACCAATCGTCATAATTAAAGTAAATAGCATAAAAACTAATAACATAGCCCCAATACCTGTGAATAATTGTTTTTGTCTTTTCTGATAGTGTTCATGCGATTCTCTCACTTTACGCAACATTTCTTTGTTTTCATCTTGAACTTTACGTACATCTCTTCTTAATTCTGCTTGAATTTCTTCTGTGTTCACTTTTTTTAAATTATCTTGAAGTAATCTTACAAAATCATTATGTGTTTTTATGCTATTATCTCGAAAGTCCTTCGTTGTTTCTTTCAATTTTGATGTGATTGCTTCTTGTTCTTTCTCTCTCGTTTTCTGATTCTCCTGCATTTCTGCCAGATAATTTACGATGAGCTTGTTTTGTCTCTTGAGCTCGTTCAACTCTTTGCTGCTTAAGTTGTTTTGTGTGTTGTTCGAGTACATCCCAATTGACTTTGATTCCGTCTGTGTATTCGGGTTCTCTTTGTTGTTCTTGATGTCTTTCATGCTCATAGTCAATCGCCCCTTTTTCATAATCTGAACCTAATGTTCGTCCACATACCCATTTATTTGCATTTTCAGACTTATATGAGATTGTTTCGCCACGAAGTTTAACTTTTACCCCTTTTTCTTCTAAATGCTCTGAAAACGTCTCTAAATTGCTTGTACGTGCTTTGGCATTTTCAATCAATTCACGTAACTCATCTTTCCAAGAATATTCTTCTCTATCAAACACAATGCCTTTTTCTGCTTGCGTGTATCTCATTTTGGCAGTGCCACGTTCTGTTACACTCAAACCATGTTCACGACAGACATTGTCATTTTCTTTTTTGACTAAATCACGTTGTTTTTTATTACTTTGATATTTCTTTCCCGTTTCTAGATCAACTGAATTAATCACAATATGATTATGATAATGGTCTTTATCTGTATGCGTATAAACAGCGACTTGATGATTTGGTGCTATTTTTTCTGCAAGTTCTAAGCCGAGTTGATTACATTGTTCTGGTGTTACTTCGCCAGGTTTAAAAGACTGAATAACCGTATGTGCTTGAATCCCATCTTCTTTCCCATACAAGGCTCTTGTTTGTTTAAAAGCCGATTTCGCATAATCTACATCACAATTTAAACCACTTTTTTCTTCTGCACGTTTCTCTGCGTAATTGATTGCTCGACTTGCCGATTTGGTGTTACCTAGTTTAGTTGTTGCCATCGTTACCACTTCGTTTCTTATTTATCGCTTTAATTAATAAAACAATATTAACAATTACAGCTATTCCCAAAATATATAAAAGTCCATACTCCTCAATGTAAATACTAAAAATAGCAACCCCACAAACTGCTATTAAAATAAATAAACTTCTTACAATTTTTACATTTTGTTCCATATATCATTCAACCTTTCACGAACGGCGTTGATATTATACTTCAATCCTTCATAATTCGGTGCGTCATGTTGATGTTGATTGCAATATTTAGCAATCTGATTCACATTTGCCCCTAATTTACTTAAATCTTTGGCAATCGATTGTCGCGTCTCTTTATCAAATTTGGGCGCTACCAATCGACTTCCCTGTGCCTTCTTTTTAACAAAATTCGGCACACTCATATTCAAAGTTTCAGCCGAAGATCTCAACTTTTCATATTCGGATTCGCTCACTCTGAAACTAATTTGTTTTGGCTCTTTGCGGTTGGGTTTTCGGTTTTCCCCAACAGACAAATCGCTAGCCAAATTATTATCATGTTCACTCATTCAATCCCACCACGTTTCTACGAAATATATTACTTTCTATATTTGTAGATTATAGGATAATCAACAAAATTTCAAGTAATAATGTGGTTTGGCAAGCGTCGTATATTCTAGCCACTTCGTTCTGAATATACCGGCTTGCTGGGATTAATCCCAGACCCTTTATGTTTTTGCTTACGCAAAAAATGAGTGGCAAAATGCTAGCCACTCATAGTTCAAAACCAAATTCAAAATCAAAAACTCTGCAACCAAAAATGTGGTTGCTATAAACTTATAAATATCATGATTACTTAAGTTTATGAAATTTATTTTAGATTTAAATCCATTCATTTACATTATCAATTATATTTTGAAATTCACTCATAAATAATGAAACATGGTAACCATCACATACCGCATGATGAACTTGCAATGAGACTGGTAAATAGATCTTATTATTCTTACTATAAAATTTACCTATTGTAATAATTGGCAATAGGAATCTACTATTATTACCAATATTTAAATTAAATGAACTAAAATCAATCCAAGGAATCATCGAAATAGGAACTGTGTTTTCAGGTATTGGTTTTTTAGGAAACATTTCATTTTTATCTTTATATTCAAGTAAGTCACTCTTATAACTATTATAAAAAGAATTAAAACTAACATTTGATTCTGTCCAAATGTTAGAAAATTTTTCAGTTTCTTTATTAAAGACTGTATATAAAGGGTTTAATTTATCCCAATAACCCAAATTTCCCTCACTATTAATTCCTGTTCTAAATACTTTATTTTGATTTATAATATTTACAATTGTATAAATCAAAGCAGGATACAGTTCATATCCTTTATTTTTTATCATACTTTTAAGTAAAGTGATATCAAATTCTTTAGTAACACTGTAAGTTGTTTGTTGATTGAAATAATGATTAAAATATTCTTTTCTATCCCAAGTTTCCAAATTAATAATATTAAAAGTCATATATAATTTTCCTCCTAAATTTCATCTTATCTCTTTGTATTTAGGAGGAATAATCCTCTGATTTTTTCATATATTGTGTCACCTCTTAAACGTTAATTATACTAAAGTAACATTTTGTATAAAACAAAGTTACTTTACTTCCAAAATCTAAATTCACGTTGCCAAAAATCAATCTGCTTTTGCAATTGTTTTTCGTTCGCTTTTAAAGTCGATTTCATTAAATCAGTTAAATCAATTAGAGATATTTCTTTAATTAATTTTTTATATTTATTCTTAGTACGTCTTTCTAATTTTCCCCATTCTTCTTCATCATTCAACAACATAAAAACCATTGCTCTATCAGAAGTACGTTCGATAGTTTTCCAATCTGGTTGTAATATATGTAAATCATTAAAACAATCGTTCCAATAATCAACCATATCTCTTTTTAATTCAATTTCTACACGCCATAAGTGTTCAGACATAATTTTAATATCTGCATTATCTTTGCGTTCCTGTTTTTTATTATAAATTCTAATAAATCTATCACTGTCACGAACACCAAAATATTTCGTTTCTGGTTTACCGTTACGACCATAAAAAATAGTTTTCTTAACTGATTTATCAGTCATTGCATAATAATCACTTAAATCATATTCAAAATCAAAAGCTAAATCTAATCTTGTAAAACCATCGTCTTCCATGTAGTCGATAATGTTTTGTTTTAACCAAAGCATTTCTTCATGCGTAAGTTTATTTGGATTAAATTCAACACGCATATTACGTCTATCCCACGTATCTGCTTTTACTTTGTCATATTCGATATAAACTTTTTCTTGTAGAGCTTTAGCTTTAAATTTAGTTTGTAGTATATCCCAAAGTCGAATTTGTGGCTCGACACTCATAAATTCAGATAGTTTGTGAGCATTATTTTTATTAAGATTTCCAACAATAGTCATAGCGTCAAAACTTAATTTTGGTTCCGGGGTGTACATAGTATGTCGGTTTAACCGGCTATTAGAGTAGCCGGTTTTAGAAAAATTTAAATTTTCGTGTTCTGAACTTTGTTTTGACTGAATTTCTTCTGCTTTTTTACTCATAAAAAATCGACTCCTTAATTTTTAAGAAGTCGTCCATCCAATCGTCAAATGTAAATGTTGAAGAATAATCAAATATCGTTTAATATCTAATTATACAAAAATTACAAATAACATAATCAGTATATTTGGTATGGTCGTTCCACAAACTTTGGTCGGGGAGTGGACGACTTCTTTATTTTTATTTTGTTATTAATATAACACTATCAAAAGTCTTGGTCTATTTAGATCAAGGCTTTTTTTAGTTTATTGCATTATTCCAATTTCCTTATGGTTTGGAACCTACAGGGCTTTATGTGTTGTTGTGTTGGTGTTTCATTGGGATTAATCCCAAATCAACCCCACCCAACACGCTAATCAAGTTAGCTAACACATAGCCCATTCCAAACAATAAGTTTTCTCGGCATAATAGCGTGTTATAATATGCGATAGTACGACCAATACAAGATTGTATTTAGTTAAATAGGCTTTGAATGAGGTTTAAAACTGCTGTTATAACGTTTAGGGCGCTTATTAACAGTAGTTTTTTATCTTCCACGTCCTCTATCTTTTTTAACTTCTTCTTGTTGTTCCTGCTCTTGATATTTTTCTGGGTGCATTTCTTTATCAAACGTTAATGCTATTTTTCTATCTTTATCATTGTTTTCAGTCATACCGTTAATCAAATCAATATAATTTTTTCTACCTAAAGTTTTTTCTAACTTCTCTAATAATCTTCTTAAATAATTTATAAGGTCTTTTAGGTGTTTATTTTGAGCATGCTCTTTTTTAAAATGCCTTCTTAATTCACTTTTATCGTTTCTAAGATTTTCATTTTCTTGTTTAAGCTCATTATTTTCACTTTTAAGGTCATTTAAAGCTTTATCTGACTTAATATACTCATAATCATCTGTAATTGATTGTGCTGCTTCTATTTGCTTCTGAAAGGCATTAAAATCTTCTTGTCTTATTACAACATTTCCAGTTTCTTGTGTTTCTTTGTTAAATAAACCACCTACTGTTTTAGTTTCTTTCTCATACGGGACATTTATAGGCTTTTTAAGAGCATTTAATGACTTTTGGTACTCTCGCACCAATTTATCGTTCTTTTGCTTTATTTCGTCTGTTTTTTGGCTCTCACGCTCATATTCTTGCTTATAATATTCTGTTTTCTGTTTATACTGACTCATTTGCTCATGCTTTGCATTTGTAACTTGTCTGGATTGCCCACGTTCTAAATCATAGCCACGCTGATTAACATATTCGTTAAACCTATCTTGAAACTCTGTTAAAGCCTTTTTATTCCCTACAACTTGTTTAGCACTTAATCGACCATCATCAGTTATTGGAACTACACCATAATGCATATGTGGTGTTTTCTCGTCCATATGAACTGTTGCATATAATAAATTATCTTTACCGTATTCTTGTTCTAAAAATTCTTTAGCATGTTCAAAAAACTGCTTTGTATCTTCTGGTGTTTGATTATCAAAAAATTCTTTGTCTGATGTAATTAAACCGTCAACGTGTTTAACTGCATCCGTTCTGATTTTTCTTTTACCTGTATAATTTTGTTCTATTTTTTCATCAATCAAGTTATTAAAATTTTGGTTATATTCGTTTACCAAATCATAATTCAAATAAGTTTTACTATGGTCTATATCTTCATTTTCATAATTATTATTTTCTCTTTGAACATGTTTTTGAATACCAGTTGTATTTGTTCCAGACTTTACTTTTGAAACTCTAATAATGGAATAAGACATATAAAAATCACTCCTAAGCACAAAGGTTTCATGTGTATTTAATAGTTTAAGTCTAACATACTAGACTTATTTTGCAATAAGTCGTTAAACCGTATGCTCTGCGAGGCTAAAACCATTTTTTGTGCAAGCACAAAAAATGGACTGAACAAGTCAGTCCATAAGTTCAAAACCAAATTCAAAATCAAAATCCAGCAACCAAAAATGGTGGTTGCTATAAACTTATAAATATCATAATTACTTAAGTTTATGAAAGTTATTTTAGATTTAAATCCATTCATTTACACTATCAACTATATTTTGAAATTCACTCATAAATAATGAAACATGGTAACCATCACATACCGCA
>CAVGUA010000123.1:3860-11005 GCA_963632335.1 Parabacteroides goldsteinii | reverse complement strand
AAAAGGCTCAAGAGTTTTTAGAAACTGCTAAAGATGAATTGTATAAATCGGGTGAGAAGCAACATAAGATTGAGACGAGCTTGATTAACCTTTTGGCTATTCCCGAGTTCGAACCTTTAAAGGAGCATTTTAAACTCGGTAACTTTATTAGAATTAAATTTGATGACCAAATTTATAAACTAAGATTGTTATCTTATCAAATTACATTTGGTGAAAGTATTGGAAATATTGATGTTGAGTTATCTGATGTTTCTAAGATTAGAACGGGCACTTCAGATTTACAATCTATTATCAAGCAAGCATCTACTATAGGTTCAACTTACAATGCAATGCAGAGTCAAATGAAAAAAGTTAATGAATCGGATGCTTTAATCAGAAACTTTGTTAATAATGGTTTGGACGCAACTACAATGAAAATTGTAAATAATTCTGCCAACCAAAATATGGTCATTGGTGATTCTGGGTTATTAATGAGAAGAAAAGAAGATTTTTCTGAGCTATACTCAGACTATCAGTTGCGCATAATAAATAATGGATTATACATAACAAAGGACAATTGGAGATCCACAGAAGCGTGTATAGGACAGTATGTCCATGTAAATCCTGACACCGGAAAACAAGAGATAGGATATGGAGTTTTGGCAAAAAATCTTGTAGGGCAGATGATTTTAGGGAATGCTTTAGGCATATATTCCGAAGATTCAAATATGTCTTTAAGTTTTGATAATCATGGGCTTGTTATTAATGCTAAAAAAAATGACGATGATACATATGGTAGAATATTTGATATTCAAAGTGATTCAAAATCACAAATTTATATGGATACAGATGGGAATATCATATTAGCATCTGACCAAGTTATTCAAATGACTGATTCTATTGATCGCCTAGTTTCGGAATATGCAGATATCGAAAAGTTATATGTTAAAAGTGCAACGCTTGAAAACTTATTAACTAAATACGCTAAGATTGATGATTTAGAAGCATTTAAAGGTGAATTCAAAGAGTTAGTAGCTACAGATGCAGAAATCGAATACATTAAAGCTGGTGGAGTTACTATCACTGGTCTTTTGAAGTCGCAAGACGCAGAGATAGAAAACATAAAGGCTACTAAAGTAGATACTAGTACATTAGAAGCATACAAAGCAACAATTACTGAATTGTTAACTACATATGCTACTATTGAATATTTGAATGCTAATTACATCAAGACGGATGAAATTGACGCTACATATGCAAAGATTTCTGAACTTGAAGCTAATTATGCAACGATTGAAAAGTTAAATGCCGCAACGGCAGATATTAATAAATTAATTGCTAAGAAAGCAGATGTAGAAGATTTGAATGCAGTTACTGCTCAAATCGAAACATTAAATACTGAATTAGCTAATATTAAAACATTGGTTGCGGACAAAGTTGATGCGGAATATGTTAAGGCTCAAATTGCAGAGTCAGAACAAACAATTACTAAACAGTTGGATGCTATTAATGCTACGATTGAGGCGTTAGACACTAAGTATGCAACTATCGAACAATTAAATGCCGCTAAGGCTAATTTAGAAGATTTGATTGCTAAGAAAGCTAGCATCGAAGATTTAGACGCTGCTAAAGCAGATATTGGTGAATTAGATGCTCTTGTAGCTAACATCGATAATATCTTAGCTGGTAATATTGGAACTGGTACATTACAAACAATTCACTTAACGGCTAATAACGTTGTTATTGATGACGCTATTATTAAGAGTGCAAATATTGAAGGATTAGACGTATCTAAATTAAACGCAGGTACTATTAGTACTGATAAATTTGCCATTCAATCTGATGATGGTGGAATTTTAATTAGTGGTTCTACTCAACAATTTAAAGATAAAAACGGTAAAGTAAGATTACAAATTGGACAAGATGCTCAAGGTAATTTTAACTTCATTGTCTTTGGTGAGGACGGTACAACTGCTATTTACAATCAAGATGGTATTACTAAACAAGCCGTACCTGATGGCTTAATTGTAGATGATATGGTAGCAGACGATGCCAATATCCAGGCTAAGAAGATTCAATACGTAGATACAGAAGGCAATAAAACACTTCAAACTGTTATCGAACAAGAGCAAGGTAAAATATCGGAGCTTATCAAAGAAACTACTATTGATAATGGCGATGGTACTACTTCTCAACTTAAAGATAAATATTTAGAAACTGTTAAGACAGTAGATGGAATTAAAACAACTGTCGCAGATATTAAAACAACCACTGATTCTTTATCTACTAAAGTTACTGAAATAGAAACAACAGTAGATGGTGTTAAGACTACTGTTACAGAAGCTAAGACGGACGCAGAATCTGCTAAGACGATTGCAGAACAAGCGTCAAATAAATTTAGTTGGATTGTAAAATCTGGATCTAGTGAATCTGATTTCTTATTGACGGATAGGACGGCAGAATTAGTAGCCGATAATATTAATTTGAATGGTTTAGTAACTTTTAATGGTTTAAATTCTGACTTGCAAAATAGAGTTAATAAATCGAGCCGAAATCTATTGTTAAATACTAAGACTCTATCTGAGCATTCTTTTAATGATATCTCTGGCACTTATATGGGGTGTAGAATTGGTAAGATATATAAGACATCAGATACTTATCAAGATTGTCTTGCTTTTAATTCTAGCCAACAAGTAACAAGTAACGCTCCTATTATAGGGCAAGATTATACTTTAACAGTATATGCTAAAGCAAAGATGTATACAACATTTGTGGGGTCTCCTACATTTGATTTATTTAATGTAATACAAGCAACATTAAGCACTGCTTATTCTGCTACAGAAAGCACTATTAAGGCAAAATATAGTACATACGGCTCTGCTTCTAGTTTGGACACTTGGACTACATTTACAAATTACTCTTCTATGACCGTAGGAAGTACGGTGCAAATCAATGCTACTGCTAGTGATACTAGTAAAACATGGCATTTATATTTTGTAATAGCTTCTATTTCTGGAAGTACTGTAAAAGGATATTATTTATTTATTGGTACTCCTGATACGTCTGTTATCATGAGGTCATATTGGTATCCTAATGTATATGGTAATAGCCAAGGTGATTCTTATACGGATAATACATATACAAGTGAATGGAAGAGATATGAGATACATTGGAATCCTAGTAGTAAATGTACTGCTACTGATGTAAGTAATATCTTAGTTTGTAGAGCAATGTCTGGTAGAGGAACCATCTACTTCTCTGCTCCTAAATTCGAATTAGGTGATAAAGCTACTGATTGGACTCCTGCTCTTGAAGATGCGGCAAGTCAATCTATTATTGATAACTGGGCTAAGGACGCAACTGTAAATGGAGAAACTACTATTAATGGTGGTTACATTAAAACTAATACAATTAAAACTGACCAGTTAGCAGTAGATGATATTTTTGCTACGGGATCTGCCGTAATGAATATTATCAATGCTCAAGAGATTAATGCGAACCGTATTACATCGGGCAGTATTAGTGCGGAACGTTTAGATGTTTATGGTTTAACAGTAACAAATAAAACGAATCAGCAACAAACGTTTAATATCTCTAATAGTGGTGAAGTTACAATGCGTGGTTCTGTTTCATCTTACAACTATATAGAAAATATTGCAGGTTGGGCTATTTATAATGATGGAACGGCCTTTTTTAATAATGTAACGGCTCGTGGTTCAGTTATTACGGGAGATGGCGGTATTGCCTCAAGTGGTGGTGCTGGACGAAATATTGCAAGAGATACTTCGAATATTTGGGGAGATTGGTTCGCTCCTACTGCTAGTGCATATCATACTAGTAAGGTATTTGGAGACATTGTTTTGCCTACTTACGAAGATGATGAATTCCCAGAATGTTTTACAATTAGTTTTGATTTAGAAAATACTGCATTTACTGCGGGTGGCGGGACATTGTCTTTAAAGGCATACTTAATAGATAAAAATACTTATTCTAATGGCAAATTAAATGTTACTGGTACCACAAGTGCGGCTACACAATTATCAGATGGAACTTATAAACTTACTTTGAATTCTAAGAATAAAGTTGTAAGTAGCACTTTATATACAGACCCTACTATGGTTCAAGTATTTGATTTTAGTAGTACTTGTACGACCGCTCATGTAACACATTATTCAAAACAAATAACTTTAGATAAGAGTATTAGTGAGTATTATCTTGTTATTGTTGGAGACTATTCTAATGGCACAGGTCAAGTCAGAATGAAATGTTTGAAGGTCGAATCTGGTAATTATGAAACAGATTGGTCTTTAGCTCCAGAAGATAGTGCTAAACAAGTGCGTTTCTGGGCGGGTTCAACATATGATGAGCGTGAAACTGCTCCGTTTATTGTATATAATGACGGAACAATTAAAGCTACTCAAGGTGAATTTAGTGGTGTATTCTCGGGTACTGTTAAGATTGGTAATATTGAAATTACCGACCCTTCCGCACAAGCAGGAAACGATGCTTTATTGACTATTAGAAATGGTCAGAACGGAATTAAGAGAGTACAGTTAACAGATACTGCCGCAAGTAATTTCGCTCAGAATATTAATATTACAGATAATACTTATTCTACAATGATTACCCTTGACCAAAGTGGTTACGGTACATTTAAAGGTGGAATCACCGTTGGCAATGTTAAAATCGGTGGTCGAAGTTTGTTGATTAATAATAATGAATTAACTTATAACACAGACGGATTCTCGACAAATTCTAAATTAACGATTGGTAATACTAATCAAATGTCAAAATTAAGAGTTTATGGAGATATAGAATCAGAAAATATGATCGTAGATTCTATATTGAATTTTGGTTCTGTTTTAAAATTTACAAAAAAATATAACGGTCTAAATATAGACTTCATTGAATAGAAAGGAGGAATATTATGGCTAGTGGAAGCTTTAATAGTGGTGCGACTGGAGGATGTAGGCTATATCTGAACTGGTGGAGTTCGGCAGGTACTGGTGGTTCAACCGTATCTGCCTCTTTAGTTTGCCAAAACCAAAATGGGTGGTATTACTATGCAGGGGTAGACTCTTATGGGATTACTATTCACGGAAACGGAAAGGCGGGCTCGAGTCGTGCCTATCTTTCTAGTCAAACAAATGGTAGTGCGACAATATTGTCTCATTCTGTTTGGGTTGGTTATACTGGAAATGCATCTATCAGCATTTCAGGTTACGCTAATTTTGGTAGTGCGGGAATCTCTGGATTAGGAAATCAATCTGCTGGTGGAACGGCTGCGTTGGATAAGGTCGGTTCTGCCCCAACTATGGGAAGTTGTACAGCTCCGTCTACGGGCACATGGTCAGAAACTACAAAATCAATTACTGTGTCTTGGAATGCAGGATCTAGTTATAGCGGTACTGGAACATATAGAGTTGATGTGAGTATCAATGGTGGCTCTTATACATATATATCGGGTGATTTGTCTTGGTCGACTCATCAGTATACATATAATATATCAAACCCCGTACAAGGTACGAAATATCAATTTAGAATATCTTGTGGCAATGACGTTGGATGGTCAAGTCATGTATACTCTGGAACTGTTACTTTAAATACATTAAACGCTCCGACAATTGGAACAATCCCCTCTCCTTTTAACCCTTACGTATCAACTTCATTTACGGTTAATTTGAGTGGTGGCTCACAAACTAACGGAGGCTCATTTATGAGACGTGCAGATGTATATATGTCAGACTCAAGTGGTAATCAAAAGAAATGGTATTGCGGGTATCCTTCTTATGGGAACACAAGTATTACATTGACAATATCTGCCGCAGATATAATTAATACATTAGGAGTAAGTAGATATTCTGCTACAATTACTGCTATAGCTTGGATTGAAAATTCAAATGGTTCAAGAAGTGGTTACGTACAAAAATCAACAACGGTAAATATAAATTCAGATGGTGGTGCTACTCCAACTCTTGGTTCCCCTACTCTATCGGGCGGAGCGTTTGGATATAGCAGTACCTGTTTTTTATCTTATATAAATAATATTGGCGTTACAAGCGCAACGGCTTCGTTGAGGCGTGCGCCAAGTGGGACTACTGTAGGATATACAATTTCGTGTACTGGGAAATCAAATATAGGCGGGTCTTCTGCGACATTTAGTAGTCTATCAGAAGGAGTTAAAACTATTACAGTAACAGCTACTGATTCAAGAGGGTTAAGTGCTTCTGCGAGCGTCCAAGCTCGTGTACAAGCATATAGTGCGCCTACTATCAAAGATTTATTAATAGAACGTATTGAATCAACGCCTACGAGCGCAAAGATAACGTATGGATTGTATTATACTCCTATCTATGCTTATAGTGCGGGGGTTAATACACAAGGAACTCAGTTGAATGGAATAAATTCTCAAGCATATAGTAAAGATGGAAGTACTTGGGTTAATACATCAACGGGATCTACAATAACAGATTTAAATGAAGAATTAGTTTATAATATTCAGTTTAGAATAGCTGATAAAGTAAGAACGACTACTTATATATATGGAACATATAAAGTACCAACTGTAAATGTTGGCGTCTCAATAAGAAAATGGGGTATTGGTATTGGTTTAGTGCCTCAGTCTACAAACGCCTTAGAAGTAAAAGGAAATGGTAAATTAACGGGGACTTTATTAACTGAAGGAACAATCACTTCAGATAGTGGATTGATTTCTAATAATGGATTAACTGTTAAAGTTGGAGATGATACATTGATATCTACGGGGACTTCGACCTCCTCCATCGCCTTCGGTCAACAATCCTCAAACAACGGAACTATGGAAGTGAATATGCCATTAATATTGAATTCGTCTTCGACAATTGCAACAGGAGGTATGAATGGACAAACGCTCATATCTCATGGAACTGCAAATATTAATGCAGCTTATGGAGCTTACAGAAGTGATACAGGAGTTGGATGTTCATTTGGAGTCGGAAGTGGCGGTACGAACCATGGACTTTGGTCACAGAAATTAAACAAATGGATAATTCACGGTGACGCATCCAACATCTACATTGAAGGAAATAAAGTCCTTTATTCTGATGAACAAATCAAAGCAGGCAATACACCAATATTGGTAGTCGTATAGGAGGTAAATATGAGTGTAAATGTAAAAGCAAATGGAA
>CAVGUA010000123.1:0-3755 GCA_963632335.1 Parabacteroides goldsteinii | reverse complement strand
GTAGTAGTAAAACTGCAACTGACTTCACTCTCCCCTCTTGTTGCAAGGGACTGATAAGTACAATGATTGATATGCACGCTATCATTAAAGAAAGTACAGGAAATTGGCGTTATGTCCCTGTAGCCCATGAAGACAATGTGCGTGATGGGCGTGGTATCAATATCATTGGTTCGAGTGGTAATTATGTATATATCACCAAGAATGCCGAGGGGGGGGACAGGAACGATTTATATCTTCCTAGAATACACCAAAACAAACGAATAAAAGAAGGGTGGTGCTAGTATGTCTATAAAAGTGAAGGCGAATGGCACCACGCGTGTAATTGATGAATATCGAACATTAGCGGAAGGGTCTGCTAATGGAAATGTAACTTTAAACGATAATGCATCCAACTACAAATATATAGATATTATGTATGCAGTTGACAATTTATACAAGACGGTTCGAGTGTATGCACCTAATAGCAAATCTGCAGTATTAGATATATTCGACTTCGATAATGCTATTATTATGTACACGAAAACAATTACCATATCAGGAACCTCTGTCGTTGTAAATCGATATAAAAAGTATACAATCAAAGATTCTACATCATGGATTCCATACGGTGCGAGTTCAAATGATATTTATATTAAAAAAATAGTTGGATATTATTAAGGAGGTAAATATGGAAATATATGCATACTGCAAGATAGGTGGAATTGGAAATAGTGAGATTCTTGGAATTAGCACTATAGAAGATTACGATATGACAACTAGATGCATCATTGACGGAGATACTGCAATTGACTTTAGTAAATTGGAAGGATATTACGTGTATAGTGATGAATTTGGTTACAACCACCTAGCTTATGATGAAGAAAAATACAAAGCCTATTTGGCTCAAAAAGAGATTGATGAAGCAAATGCAGAGAAGCAAGAAGCAATCAATCAAGTGAATGAAGAATTGCTAAACCTAATCTCAGTAACAGAAGAAGAATCTGATAAAGAAGGATTCAAGTTCAAGGTTTACAAGATTGGTGATTTAGTAGTGAAGAAAGAATATATTGAAATACCTATGGTGAATGACGGAAGTGACTATACAAAACCATTGACATATGAGGTCGGAATGGAAGTAGTAGAAGGTTTATGGTACACAGATGGAAGCAACGTTTGGGAGTGTATCAAGAGCGGAACTCCAACGTCATTTGAGGACAAAGAGTATTTCGATATTGTAGAAGTTTAAAAAGGAGAAGGATTTAAATGGCACAAAAAAGAATAAACACAATTGTAGTAGAGGCAAAAGATTCTATTGTAAAAACGGTCAATGACTGTATTAAGCAAGGACTTCCCTCTGCTATGGTCTCAATTATGCTTGAAGGTATTCTAATGGATTTAAATAATAATGTTAAGAAAGTCCTTGAAGCGGAACAAAAGGAATATGAAAAGGAACTAAAGACAGAAAAGAATCAAGTTAAATATGTTCCAGAACAAAACGGAGAAAACAAAGAGCAAGGCATTGAAATATTAGACTAGAATATAAATCTCTGTTTTGTTCCATGTGAAGTATTATTTGGAGGGTTTAAATGGATATTCTAGAATGGATTGGAGATAATGTGCCGTTCTGTGCAACGGTATGTTTGATACTTAGTTTCGTATTTGAATTTACGAAGATTCCTGTTAATCCATGGCAATGGCTTTTTAGAGGTATTAGTCGTGCATTAACAAGTTCAGTCAATGATAAATTAATTGAAATCGAAGAAGAAAGAAAACAACAATATCAAGAGATAAGTGAAAATCTTATTGCGCTTAGTAGTAGAATAGATGAAAACGAGCGTAGAACTGATGAAAGATATGTAAAAGATTTAAGAATGAAAATCATTGACTTTGCGGGATCTATACGTAACGGCAAAAATAATTCAAGAGAGGCATTTGAAGAAATTATGAGAATCTATGATGATTACCATGATATCCTAAGAGATTTAGGAGAAACAAATGGCTATATTGATACGGAATATGAATTAATAATCGAAACTTTTAAAGAAAAAAGTAAAACATTTGATATTGAATAGGAGTGATATTTATGAACGTAAATGAAATTATATCAATTATTCAGACAATTTTAACATTATGTCTTGGTGGTTTGACATTGTACTTTAAGTTCTCTACCAAGGCACAAACAAAAGCAAAACAAATTCAAGAGGCACTAGCTAAGATTACGGCTAGTGCCGTTTTATATATTAAGGAAGCCGAAGAGGATTATAAAGATACTACTCGGGCTGGTGGAGCTAAATTTACACAAGTCGTTAATAAACTATATGGATTAGTTCCAGAAGGATTAAACAAGATTATTACAAGAGACATGATTGAGGACATTGTACAAAGCACATTTGATGAGATCCAAGAGTACGTTAGAGTGCAATTGGATAACGCAGTAGATAAGATAGGTGATTCTAATGGCGGAAGTAAGTAAGCTTCAAGTAGATTCAACTACCGTATATGATATTGCGGATACTAACTTTAGAACAAAGACACAGGCATTGACGGGAACTCTAAATGCAAGTCCCGCTGCCCTCTCTTCCCTTTCTGATACATCTAAGATTTTAGTAAATGATAGTAGCGTTGGTAAAACAATCACCTACGCTAACTTAAAAACAATTGTAGGGGCAAATACAATTACAACGTTATTGCCTAACGGTATTTCTCATAACTCTATCTATCGTGGCAAATCTCTAGGCACATCCTTTGCATCTGCCCAACAAACAGCTGTCGCAAATGGGACATTTGACGATATGTACATTGGTGATTATTGGACTATCAATGGAGTAAATTGGAGAATCTGTGACTTCGATTACTTCTATGGTATTGGCGATACTGCATTTACTAAACATCATGTTGTCATCATGCCAGATAGCAATATCCTAGGTGGTACAGGAAGTGGAACTTGGATGAACGCTACCGACACTACTACAGGAGGATATACAGGCACTCAATACAGAAGTACATACAGAAGCCAATGTAAGACTTTATTTACCAACGCATTTGGAACTGCCCATATTGCTACTCATAGAGAATTATTATGTAATGCAGTAACTAGTGGTGCTTCTAGTGGATGGGCATGGGCAGATGCCGATACAGAACTACCATCAGAAGAAAATATCTATGGTCATGGTGTATGGGGGGTTTCTTCACTAGGTGGTGGAAGTGGCTATAACGTAGGTGTTAACCACGGACAATTCGCCCTATTCAGACACGGACATAAGCATATCAGAAATGGTAGTAACTATTGGCTCAGAAACGTTTGCTCTTCTTCGGGTTTCGCTCGTGTGACCAACTGTGGTGATGCCCTCTACCGTGGTGCCTCGAACTCGTGGGTGGGCTTTCGCCCTTATTCTGTGCTTATTTAGCTAGAAAATAAGCACGTATCTGAAATCTGCTCGGTGAGAGCCGAGCGGATGGATGATGTTTTATTAAATTAAAGCCTAAAAGGCTAGAAAGGAGGAAATCATTTATGGGAACTGTACCTAGTTCTAAAAAAGAAAGAAAACGATTCTATGCATTTCAAAAAGCTAATGAATTAAGATTAGAACTCACAAGATATATCCTAGTAGACTTTGGTAAAGATGAATTACTGAGACTAGGAAAACCATTTGCAAGATTAGAGATGGAAACTCTAATGAAACATGCAATGGACATTCAGACTTACATCACGAAAGCAAACAATATCTATATTAAATACATGGTGGAGTATCAACAGAGACGTTTGTATATGGATG
>CAVGUA010000122.1:0-11256 GCA_963632335.1 Parabacteroides goldsteinii | reverse complement strand
ATATAGTATATAATTTAATTACTTTAATAGATTACATACTATCTATTAATCAACTATAGGAGGCCTGTTATATGAGAGTTGATTTAGAGAAGAGAACAAGTGTTTTAATGACAATTGGGATGTTAGATCCAGAGCGCAGATGTTATGAAGACATCAATGTATTTGTTCCAATTGAAGTATATGAGAATGCAATTGTCCAATATGTTTACAAAGTCTATGGGATTACAGGTTCAAGAACTGGCATAATTGCATTGATGCATAACTTTTATGCTTATGACAAGTTTGGATATGAAGAAGATTTCATTGTTATTTGTAAGAACATTTACATGCAAACTGAATATTTTAATGAAGATTATGAAGACTATCTCGATAGATATCATGAAGACTATTTTGAGAAGATTAAGAATAGAGTCAAATAATATTGAATTTATAATTGGATTGTTTTAGTATTAAAGCAAGATAGTTAATAACTATTGATAAGCATCGAATTATTATTGTGATTTGTAGACATTGGATGCAGAGTGGAATTAGACATTGGGTTGTCCCACACAATGGAGTGCTTCAAGTACTTAACGCAAATTTCTAATAATACACCTTATTATTAACTATCTTCTTAAATGCTATCATTAAGGGTTTTAGCAATTCAGGCCTGTTAGAACTCTTAATGATATTATTTGAGAGGCCTGATTTATGAAATTAATTACTGAATACGAGAGGAAAGGCAACAAACCTTTGAAACGAATCTCAATGAATCCTGCAGTGTTCGAGCATTGTTATAATTTATTGAGTGTTGCTTGTGAATATACTACTGACAAGTTAGTATTTGAAAATGCTTGTTATGGATTACATAAAAGGTGTCCTATCTTTTATCATGAAGACTTAGCAGAGAATGCTGGAGACAGGATGGTTGTGTCTTATATTAACCTTGAATATATTTATTTAAGGATCATATCTGGAGAAGATAAAGTCGAAACTCCAATTAAGAAAGCAATTATTAAGATTCATAATTTTATTAAAAATGGTCATTACGATTATGTATTAATTTCGACAGTAAATTCAAGGCTTGAAGATATTGGAGAGTTGAATCCTATTGTTTGCAGGACTTGGGCAAAACGAGCGCTCATGAAAGCCTACAAGAAAGAAGAAATCAAAGAAATTATTGATAAGCGTGGATGCAATCATAATTTAAAACCATTAAGGCATAGAGCAACAAATGTTAAAGGGGCAGTCCAAAAATGGAGCGATTGTGTTTATATGGACATTCACAAGGCTCATGCTTGGGGCTTAATTGATTTATTTCCAAAAATTAAAGATGTTGTTGTTGAGAAGATTGAGGAAGGCAACAAGTTCAAAGAGCAAGGCGACCTTGTGAAAGCGCAACAATGCAAAGACTATCCAAATATCGTGGTTGGTTGTTTTGGTCAAAAGAAGAAATCAGGAGAAGGCAAAAGCGAACCATTAAAATGGCTTTACGATTTAGATTTAACGCCTTTATACAATACTATTGTTAATGGTGTAAGAACTAAAATTGAGAATCAATACAAATTAATAGATTCATTTAATGGGACTTTAGTATATGCGCAAACGGATGGGCTTATTTATCAGCATCCTATTCGGGAGAATGTCCATGACTCAAAAGAAATCGGCGAATTTGGACTTGGTAAGATAGACAATAATGTAGTTTATACTTATTCATGCAATACTGACTCAAAGAATGGACTTACTGGATACACAATTTATCAATTCTATTCAAATGGAGAGAAGAAAGTTGTTGGCGATCTTCCTGACATCCTGAAAGAGAAAATCGACTTAAGTGTTGGGAAGGTAGTCGATTACAAAAGAAGTGTCGACAAATATGGATATGTGCACTATAAGTGTTATAGAACTAAAAAAGTAGATATAAAGGAGAATATTTAAAATGTTAATTTACTTAAGTAAGAAAGAGAAAGTCGCAATACATAATGCGATTGTATGTCAAAGAGCATACTTAAAAAGTCTAGGAGAATTAAATGCAATCCAAAAAACAAGACTTGAAACATATGAATCAATCATTGAGAAGATGAAGAAGGAAGGAGAATAATTATGATCATTAAAGTTAATCAATTAGCAAAAGACGCAAAAAACAATGTCGAAGTTTTATTTTTTTATAGAAATTCTAAAAAATATCAATATTTAGGTGTTATGAGTTTCAATGAATTTCAAGGTAAATACGGCGCTTGTTATGTTTATTCAATTGTTGATTCTCTTCCTGATGCATTAACTGTGTTTATTGGGATTGAAGAATTAGCATATCAAGAGGACAAATAGTATGGTATTTGACCAATGCTCAAAATTTCTATTTGATTCAAAACTCGATTGTGATGTAGATGTAATGCTTATTACTTCTCCAGATACAGTCGAGTATCAAGAAAGGATGTATATTATAGATTTTGCAGTAAAATATGCATTATATTATGAAGTGTATTGTTTGCGATTTGGCAAGATAGCATGTATGTTTATCGCTCCAAATGGCGAACTCGCAAGGAGATATTATGAAAACAGTCGTAAGAACCTATAAAAATAAGTCGGGGGAATTAGTTACAAAGACATACAACTATTCAAAGAAATATACAAATAAAGCAGTTAAAAACAAAGTTTTAATCACTAAAAAAGGTACTATTTCAAAAAGAGCAATCAAGTATCTTGGAACTATTGAAGATATTGAAGAAAGGGAATATATTAAGCAATTAATGCGCTATCAAGTTGCTTTTAAGAATGCTCCTTCAAGTCCTGATAATCCTAAAACAAAGAGAAAATTGGGGCTTTCTCTTGAAATGGCACATGCAATGTATTTAAAAAATAAACTCTATATTTTTATGGATAACATGGGAATTGATGCTCAAGAACTCGTTGAAAGAATCAACGAAGAATTAATCAACGATAGAGGAGAAGATGCAATTCAAGTTAATGAAGCATGGATTTTACAAGCGGAACATTGGATATTTGATAGCAACAAAGGAAAGGGCTTAATTCACGATGGAGATGCAATGATATTGTTACAAGATGGCTCATTTGTCATCATTACATTTCATTACAAGACAGGCTTTGAGTTAACAGTTCACTGGTAATCATTATGTTTAAATTAAAGAAAGACAATATCCATTTTAATTTAAGGCATATTGATAGATATAATAAATCTTTTAACTTTGTTGTTAGTGCCAGAGAGTTGGGCAAGTCTACCGCTATATGGTATAAAATTTGGAAATATGCAACTCATCATCATAGTCCAGCAATTGTCTTAAGAAGGATGACAGTTGATATTACAGAAGCATATGTTGATTCTATTTGTGAGATGATTAATAAGTTCCTACCACCTTACAAACGATTTAAACTTTATTACAAGAAGGGTGCTATCAAAGAAGGTGTTTGCGATGTCTTTCTTGATAAGAAATATAAAAGGCAATTATGTAGATTAGTTGCTTTAAATGTTCCTAAATCTAGAATGAAATCTTTAGCGCTTTCAAACCCTTCTTTTATTTTATTTGATGAGTTTATCATTGATACGATGCAAGGCGAGAAATATCTTGAAGGAGAACTTGACCGCTTCCGTGAATTATATAACACATACAATCGTTTTAAGGTTGAACGCACTGGAAAGAGTTTAAAATGCTATTTCTTTGGGAATCCTTACACTGTCTTTAGTCCTTATGTTTTATGGTTAAATATCCCACTCAATGAAATCAGGGAAGGTGTTACATTAATAGGATCTAATTGGTATTTTGAATGTGCAAAATTAAGTGATGAATTAAAAGCTTTTATCCTTGAGCATAATCCTTTGTATGAATTTGATGACACATATACAAGGTACGCATTCGGCGCTCAAGCAATAAATGATCAAAGATTTAAAATTGTAGGGACTCGCCCTGAAAACTACTCTTTAAAGTTTATTTTTAAAGTCCAGCAAAGATATGTCTATATTTGGCAAAAGAATAGCGCAATCTCTTTTGATTTAAAAAATTCTAAATTTTGGATTGAAACGAACGACAATTTAATCAATACAAATAAACCAATTTTTGCGATAGACTTCAACAATTTAACTGAAGGCACAAGGTTATGGCTACCAGAGTTAAAAGCGTGTATAATGTTATTAAGATATGCAATATCTAGAAGAGATGTGACTTATAAGTCAATTGAGGCAGGATATTACATTCAAGAAATTTACAAGGTTATTAAATAAGGAGAAAATATGAAACTTACTCTATATAAAGAGTGTTTAATCAAAAAGAATGATGTTATTGAAAAGACAACTGATTATGACATTTTAACTTATTTGAAGACACTCACAAGTGAAACGATTGACAATATTAATTTAAATAAAAGTTTATTTGATAATCTTTTATGCGAGATTAAAATTAACAAGCAATTAAAAAATATTGATGTTTATTCATTCAATTATGCAATGATTGAATATAATGACTATAAGTATTTTTATTTTATTGCTTCAAAAGAATGGATTGCTGATTCTACAACTAAACTTGTTATGTATTTAGATTCTTGTAATACATATGAGTATAGAAACAACATAATCAGTGATACATCCAAATGGCGCAGGGCTAATGTTATTCGTGAGCATCGTGATAGATATGATGTTAATAGACTTCCTATCATTGATAGAGTCGATGAAGGGCTTGGCTCACTTCCAATGATTGTCGATAGTACAAAATTATTAAATGAAAGTATTAATAAGTATTATTTGGCATTCTATAAGGCAAAAGATGAAAATCAAAGATATTACACTCAAATTTTATCTACAAATGGGATTGAATATACTACTCAATTTAATGAGTTTATTGCAACTTATACTCAATATCTTACAAAGGATAATGATGCAATTCTTGTATATGTAAATCCTAATAAACAAATATACGATGAATTAAAAGAGACTAATGTTAATGTATTTTATGCATATCGTGCTGGAGATGGTGTATTCTATTCAAATTATTCTTCATATTTTGTTGGCGCTAAATCAATTTATTTTAAATCAGGCTTTGAAATGGAGACTGCATCGCATTCATTTTTAAGTGGAGATAATATTACATATATTTTAGGAACTCACTCAAAAGCAATTGGCGCGGGAAATACATACTCATTTGAAGACTTGCTTGGAGAAGATTATGTTGCATATACCTCGAGCGGAAAGGCATCGCAAAATGTTATTATTCAAAGTTTTAACGATACAATTAAGGCTGATAGCAATCTTTTAAAACTTGTTGAAATTCCATATGTTGATATTAACAACATAAGTTTTTATTTTAATACTGACTTAAAAATATTTATTGCAACTTTGGATGATGATCTTCTTTCTAGTTCATTCGCTTTCAACTTAAGTGACATGTATTCAATTTCACTTCCTACCACTTTTCAAGGTGTCAAGCATTCAAAAGAATATGAGACAAAGTTGTTAGGTAGTCAATTCACTTTAAATCAATTTAAATATGATTCTTTTAATTATAATGTCGCTTTGGAAGATTTAGACCTTTCTAAAAATTCATTCAATGTTGAATGTTACATCCCAAACGATATGAGTACTAATGTAGCATTTAAATTTGATTATACAGGTATAGAGAGAAATGAGTTCGACAGGTGGCTTATAACTGCTAGAAATAATCAAGTTCCAACAATGTCGAATGAATATTTAGACTATATGCAAAATGGTTATAACTATGATGTTAAGAATAGAGCAATCCAGAGCGCCATGAATTGGGGCTCATTCATTGGGAATGTTGTATCAGGTGGAATTGCACTTGATTCATCAATTAACGCATCACAAGTCGCAAATAGTCAATTGATGGATTTAGTAGAAGTAAATCAAAATGCTTTAATAAGTAACATTAATTATTTAGATAAGCACAAAGGACTTGGCAGTGCAAAACGAACTGCACTTCAAAATTCTATTAATAGTGGTATTAATTCATCTTCTCGAGCAATTGGAGCAAGTGTTGCAAATGCAATCTCAAAAGGAAATATTGCAAGCGCTATAACATCAACAATTGGAACATTAACACATAATATCATGTACGATGTTCAATCAAAAAATGCAGTTGAGCAAAGAAAGAAAGACTATTTAAATAGCGCAGTAAATGTTAGTGGCTCGGATGATTTATCATTATTCTATGCTTATAATGGAGCAAACAAATTGAGATTTAGTCAGTACAAATTAGAGTCCAACATTTCAAATAGTATATACGAAATATTGAGATATACTGGCTATGCTACAAATGAGTACAAAATTCCAAATTTAACATCAAGGGTTGATTATAACTTTATTCAAGCATATGTTGAATTTAAAGGAGACTATTATATTCCTGAAACAATGTTTGATGATATTATAGAATCATTATCAAATGGAGTTACTTTATTCCATTACTACTATACGGGTGCAACTTGGCTTTATGATTTAGAAAGAGTCTATGAAAATTGGGAGACTATCTTATATGGAGATATTCCAACACCTACTGAATTAAGTGACTTGAAGTTAACTGCAAAAACTTACTTAAATACTGATGGAACATTCCAAAAAGTAGTTTATGAATTAAAGAATCCAAATGATGTAAAAGTCAAATTTGTTGGCACAATTGGTGTTGATGATAATGTAGAGACTAAAGAATTGATATTCGCAGCAAATGGATCTATTTCAATGAACACCACTGTTGATGGGTATGAATTATCCATCAATGGAGAACTTACGGAGGTACAAGAATGATTTTAAATTATCTTTTTGCTAAAAATGGCAAATTAAATTATTACTTTAAAGAAAATCAAGAAGACACTGAATATACGCTCACTCAAAGTGATGTTAAATTCTATGTTTGTGATACTGTTAAGACAATCGCATTAAGAAATGGAATAACCACAACTATTGAAGATAAATCTAGTTTTATGTGGGGAAATGCAGTATGTAACATTTATGCATACAAGAATGGGGCAAAAGAAGAATTGAGCGCTCCTTTCTTAACTGTAGATTCAAATACTTATTCAAGTTATTCGATTTTAGTTACAAATCCAAACAATAAGACTGTTTCTTTCTATTCTCAGGATTTAGATGGAACATTAACAATTGAAAAGGATTCAAGTCAAACATTCTCAATCGAATGGGGTGGAGAGACAATTACAACTCACACAGTAACAGGATACTTTGCAGCGCAAAATTGCAAAGACAGCGCATATGGTAGTGTTATTGTTACAAGACCAGCAAAACCAAAATTGACTGCTCCTGATATTCAAGAACATGTAAATACAAATTATCAATTGGGCTTGAGATATGTTAATCAAAATAGTATCGCAGTTACAATGTACATCAATGGGACTGCATATTCTATTGGTGCAAATGAATATGAAGACATTACTCAAAAATGGAGCGCTATTGGCTCGGATTCATTCACTGCAAGTGCATACTGTGTTGCTGATGGATATGCAAATAGTGATACTACAAGCGAAACATATTCAAGACCTGAAAAGACAAAGTTAACTGCACCAACATTGAGCGAATTTTATTCTTGTTATGAATATGTTACTATTCGAGTAACAAATCCAAACAATGTAAAATGTGATGTTTATGACAATACTGTCAAAATGGGCTCGGTTGATGCTAATAGTACATTTAATTATAATATTTACTGGAGTTCATCAACATACAATGCTTCTGTACTCTTAAGCGCTGATACTACTCAATATATTGAATCAAGTACAACTCAAAAGACATTTTATAGACCATCTCTTCCAGAGATTTACAATGATCCTGTTATTACTGTAAGCACGAATACAACTTCAAGTGTCACATTCAATGTTAAGAATTTAAATAGTTATTCAGTTACATTCTCGGCAAATGGTTTGACTATTGGTGCAAGTTCAACTGCTCAAGTCTCGCACTCTTGGGGTTCTAGTGAATCAACTTACACATTAAAAGGTTACTTCTATAAAACAGGATATGAAGACTCTGGATATGGAAGCGCAACAGCAACAAAGCCAACAATTACAAAATTGACTGCTCCTTCTCTTTCATATTCTACAAAGACAGTTCTTGGGACAATTCGTTATGTATTAACTATTAGAAATTATAACAGTGTTTCATGTACTTATACATTAAGAGGAGATTCACAATCAAGCGGAACAGTAAGCGCAAACGGGACTGCAAGTGTTTATTTTGATTATGGATCATCTTACTCGGTTAAATGCTATTTGAGTGCTAGTGGTTATCTCGATAGTAGCGAATCAAGTATCACATTCGGGAGTTAGTTATGGCAAAGAATAAAATTAAAAAGATATATTCAGGGAGCGAACTTGAGAGTCGCACTAGATATATTTTAAATAATAAATATTACAATCTTTTTATGAATAGCCTTAAATTCAAAGGCTTAACACATCAGGAAGAAGATTACATTTTAAGAAAGTTATGGAGCGATGGCACAATTTGTGCCTTCTCTATGACTAATTATGGAGTAGTTTATTGCCCTTATGCAGTAACCACTTATGGGCTTTATGATGTGCCTTCTGATTTAACATTTATTAATGAGAGAAATATACCAAATTTCAAATTTGGCGGTAGAAATGGAGTTGATTGTTGCATTGGATATTATTCACGCAATCACAAGCCAGTTAGAGAAATCGTTTCATATTATGTTGATAGAATGACTGAAATTTTAATGAGTATCTATATTAATACTCAAACATCTAAACTTCCATTCATTGCACAAGTTAATGGAGACAATACTGACTCAATTAATGAAGCAATATCAAACATTTATAACAATGATTTAGCAGTATTTATGAGTGGGGAAGTTATGGACTCAATCAAAGTCAGTGCGACTGGGAATTACATTATCGATAAACTTTGGGCGCAATACTTAAATTATGATAGTGCTTGTCTTACTGAACTTGGCATTGATAATAATCCACTTTCAATGAATAGAATTACTGCTGATCAATCAAACGCAAATAATGAATTAATTAATTGCGTGAATCGTGGTAGAATATATGAGATGAGAGCATTCTTTGAAGAAGTATACAAGTTATTTGGACATCGAGTAGAGATAGAATCAACGAATGCTATGACATCAAGTATCCATGATAAGAAAGAAGATATTAAGGAGCATTAATTATGTGTAAGATTTACGATGATTTTGAATCGATATACCATTATTACAAATTAAGTGATATTTTGCTCATGGTAGGCTCTAAATATAGTCCAACTGCTGAATGGATAAAGACATTAAATGAAGTATGTAATAGTTATTACAATATTTCAAATACTGTTACCAATGCAGATGCGTTTTATAAGGCGCTAGGCTTAAAATTAAATCAAGGCTTCATGTTTGCTACTCCTGTGGTTTATGAAACAATTAATGAAGACATTTGCTTGAAGTTAAGCCGTATCTTAGACAAGAATGAGAATATCATACAGGGTTACTTGGACGAGTATAACTTGCTTAATAGCGAAATTAAAAGCGTAACATCGAAATCAACTACAAGATTCAACGATACACCTGATGAAGAGGGAGACTTTAGTGCTGATAAATATACAAGCACGATAAGCAGTAGCGAGAATGTAGTTGATTATGATGTTCCTACTAAATTAAGCATCTTATCTCATAAGATAGACAGCCTTATAGAGCGATATTGCAGGGAGTTTGAAGAGTTTATATTATGGACAAATTAGGAGAATTAAAAGAACAATTAAAATCGTTATTAGATGAAACTCAAGACACTGAATTAATTAAGAAGTATTCATCAATGAATGATACATTAGCAGGTGTTGAAAGTGAGCAAAAGGCACTTGCTGACAAAAATGTAGAATTGGCAAAAGCATACAAAGAAGCCATTTTACATGGTGGGTTTAACACAAAGCCAGTTGAAGACATTACTGGAACAAAAGTAGTGGACTTTGATACAATGCTCAACGACTTTATTGAAAAGTCAAAAGATAAGGAGGCTAAATAGTTATGGCAAAAATGACTGAAAGTGCATTAAATACTTTCATTAAAGGCTATGTCCTCGCTACAAAACAAGCAGGAGCATGGCAAACAACAACTGACAACTTATATAAATTAGTTGATAAAATCGGTAAACAAATCACTCTTGATGGTTTATTTCAAGACAAATTACCTGAAATGGATGGAGATGATCTTCCATATGGTAAAACAATTGAAGAATACTTTGCTGATTTAATCTTACCAGAAGCATACAGCGATGATGCTGACCCAATGGCTAAACACTTAATCACAACAGAAGAACCATCATATTCCTACACATTAGGAAGAAAGGTTTTAAAAACATCAGTTCCATATGATAATGTCGAGAAGGCATGTTTAGGTGGTACAGAAGCAAGTGACATGTTAACAAGAATTACAAAGAGACTTGCTGATTCTGAAGCAGTTTGGAAGTATGGAGTCAAGAGACAATTATTAGCAAATTTCATTGCAAAATGTGAAAGCGCAACTCACAAAGCAAATCTTGAAGAAACTCTTGCAGTTCCTTCTGATACATCAACAGGCGAAGCATTCATTCAAAGAGTCAAAGAACTTGTTGAAGTCGCAAAAGATATTAATGAAGGAAACTCATTAACAAATACAATGATTGGTGCTTCTCCAAGATTAACTTTATATGTTAAACAAGGAGTCATCCCAGCATTACAAGTTAATACATTAGCAGGTGTCTTCAATAAAGAAGAACTTGGACTTGGTGTTGATGTTAAAGTTATCAAAGATTTTGGCGACAATGCAACAAATGTATATGCTATGCTTGTAGATCCTCGAGGTATTAAATTACATAACTCATACAATGCTACAAGAACAAATCCAAACGGCGATGCTGATTATGTAAACTTCTTTAGACATAGAGAAGATACAGGATTTATTTCTAAATTCACATTTGTACATTGCTTTAAAAGTGCATAATGCAAAATAAGGCGATTTAAGAGACTTTTTGAAGGTAGGTGGTGGAATTCATCGCCTACCTTATTTATTTAAAGGAGAAACGATTTATGAGCGATAAATTAAGCCCTAAAGACTTTGACTCAATTACTGAATGGATTAAGCAATACATAGGCACTGAACCAGAGCCAACAGAACAACTCTTGAGTCCTGTTATTGCAGTAAAATCAAACACACATACTGAGTTGATTTATACAGTAAACAATCCAAATGAAGTAGATGCATATTTTAATGGCGATTTAATAAGCGCAAAAGGTCAAAGCGAATTAACTCACATATGGAATGAAGA
>CAVGUA010000121.1:0-12154 GCA_963632335.1 Parabacteroides goldsteinii | reverse complement strand
GTATAAATAAATTTAGTAAGAAAAATTATTGTAGTTATGAAATAGAAAAGAAAATTAATAAAAAATTTAGTGAATGTAAAAAAGAAATTATTGATGAAGCAATCGAGGTTTTAAAAGCAAATCATTATATTGATGATAAATCCTATGTTGAGCAATATGTAGAATATTTTACAGTTGGATGCTATGGCAAATATTACATTACAAATTTCTTTAAATCTCAAAAGATTGATCAATCTATTATTGATGAAATTGAATTTGATGATGAGGTTGAAAAAGAAAAGGCACAACGTTATTTTGAATTAATTAAGAATAAATATGTTTCTAATAATTTTGCTAAACAAAAGAAAAAAGTTTATGAAAATTTATTAAGAAGAGGCTTTGATGTATCCTTAATTTCTGATCTTTTAAATACGCTTGAAGTTGATGAAACAAAAGAAGAAAAAGCATTAATAAAAGCCTATTTTAAAGAAAAAAATAAGATTTTATCTAAGAAAGATGATGAAAATTCAATAACAAATAAACTTATCAGTAAGTTAGTTGCTAAAGGTTATAATTATGAAAGAATAGCAGAATTAATTAAAAAAGATGAGGAAGGAGATTTGAACAATGATTAAAGATTTAAAAGATGGCAATAGTGCTAATGGAATATATGTTGTAAAAAGTGTTACAAAAGGTGTTTCCCAAAATGCTTCGCAAACTAGTTATTTAAATATTGTTTTGCAAGATAATAGTGGAACTGTCGATGCAAAAAAATGGGATGCAAGTCCTGAAGATATAAAAAAATTTCAAGTTGGTGCTATTTTAAGAATTGATGGGCAAGCTTATCAATATAAAGATAAAATCCAAGTCAAAGTCTTATCTGCATATGAAATTCGCCCAGAAGAAGTTGATTTAAATGCGTTAATTATTAGTTCTCCAATTCCAGTTGAAGATTTAATTGTAGATTTTAAAAAATACTACAACAGTGTTAAAAATAAAGATTGCAAGCTGATTTTAACTGAGGTTTTCAAAAAATATTATAAGTTATTCATTGATTATCCTGCTGCAGTAACATGTCACCATGATTTTTATCATGGTTTACTTTATCATACTGTTTCAATGTGCAAATTAGCGGAACAAATTCAAAAATTATATCCTGATGCAAATTACGATTTATTAATTTCAGGTTGTTTACTTCATGATGTAGGAAAAGTTATTGAATTTTCTGGACCATTAGCTCCTAAATATACAGTTGAGGGTAATCTTTTGGGCCATATCACAATTGGTATGAGCATTATTAGAGAAATTGCAAATGAAAAGAAAATTGAAAGTGAAGTTCCAGTTCTTCTTGAGCATATGATTTTATCCCATCATGGTAAACAAGAATTTGGATCACCAGTTCTTCCTGAAACTAGAGAAGCATTACTTCTTTCTATGATTGATGATATGGATAGTAAGATGATGGTCTTAGATAAAGCTTATAAAAATGTACCTGAAGGCGAAAAAACAGACAAGTTATTTTCATTCGAGAATAGAACTTTTTATAAACCACATAAAATTGATTAAAAGTAAATCCATCAAGGAACCGTATGGTTTTTTGAAAAAATCACTCGTGAAACTTAAGTGTTCACGAGTGATTTTGTTTGTTTCATTGTTGATTTTTATTTGAGTCCATCTTTTAATTTGTCAGCAACCGATGGTAAATTAACATCTCCATATTTATCCATCTCTAATTTGAGTCCATCTGGAGCGCCATAACGAGGTATAACATGTACATGGAAATGTTTTACGCTTTGTCCTGCAGCTTCATAGCAATTTGTTAAAATATTAACACCTTTTGCGCCAAGCGAAGTAATTGCTACTTGGCCAATTCTTTGGGCAACACTCATAACTTTATTCATAACATCTTTAGGTGTTGATAAGAAAGAATCATAATGTTCTTTTGAAATAACAAGTGAATGGCCATAGCTTACTGGGTTGGTATCTAAAAAGGCCATTACATCATCATCTTCATAAATTATTGTTGCGTCGATTTTATGATCTGCAATTTTACAAAATACGCAATTTGGATCGAATTTCATTTTATTAAGTTCCTCCTATATATCCTTATATATTATATATAAAAATAAGGGCCGCAATTAAGCAACCCTTTAAAATTAATCATTTTTAAATAAATCTGAATATTGAGATTTGAAGTAATCATAGATTGATTGATCATGATAGATGATTTCACAATCTTCTAAGTAGTGAGTGAATGCAGTTGTTTTATATGTTGATCCACTTGCAATTGTATAACCAATTGTTCTACTGATTTCTTCTTGTTTCAAACCATTTGCTGCAGTATTTTCGTAAGCATTTTCACCGCCAATTGTTAATTTAGCTTGTGATGGTGCTTCTAAAACTTCAACAAGGTAGAAAGTTGAACTATCCTTAATAACGATAGAATCTGTTGCATCATCTGTTTGAGAAATACTACGTTTTAAGAAATAGTGACCATTAATTTCCTTTAAATATGATGTTGTATCGATATTTGATGGGTTATTGAAATCTGTCATAACTGTGTAATCAAATAATCTATTTTTGACATCGCTTGGTAATGATGAGAAACCACTATCTTTGGTTCCCCAATCACTTGTAGTGTAGTCTGTAATCTTGATATCATCAGTTTTGATTTCTAAACCAGTATCAATTGAATAACTTCCACTTGAAGTGAAGGTTGATTCAGTTGAACTATCAGTAGTTAATGGGTTTAATGTAATTTTTGCAAAACTTTCAATTAAATCCCCATAAACAGTATTTTTGTAATATGGATGTTCTTTACCATCAGCAAACTTCTTAATTGGAGTTCCATCTTTTTCAGGGGTTCCAAGAGTAAATCCGCTATCAACAAGAAGTTTTCCAGATTCATTGATTGGATTTCCTGATTCATCAAATAAATCTGTATAAATTCCTTTCCAAGCATTGGCTAAAATGTCGTAATTGATATCTTCGCCTTTTTTGGAGTTGTTGACATATTGTTCAACGAAAGTATTAATTAATCTACGAGCATCACTAACGTTTTTAGTTTCAGTTGTAATTGAGATAAATTTAACTTTACGTGATTGAGTTCTACTAATGGTTGTATATTGATTATCATAAACATATTGTTCAATAAGTAAATTTTGCATAACGGTTGGTATAATTTCTTTATTGATATAATCACTATATAAACCTAAGTGTAAAACTGGTTTACCAAATGTATTATTTGTACCAATAATGGTAGAAATATCTTCTTTTGTTACACTATTATCAATAATAACTTTATTAGTGAAAACAGTTGATGAAGCCGAATCACTAGTTGAGTCATAAAGATTTGAAACACCATTAATCTTATAGAATTCGCCAGCTAAGCTACGAGCAAATTTGCTTTCGTAGTAGTAGTTTCTATATTTATTTGAATCAACGTTAGCTTTATCGAAAAGGGTTGTAACAACTTGTTTTTTAACCATTGTTTTGAAAAGTTCAACACGAGCAACAATAGTATCGGTTAAACTTGTTGGTTCAACATAATCATATTTATTGCTATCAGCTTGTTTTGCTTTATCCCAATAAGCTTTATGGGATTTAATAAATTCAAGTTTTGCTGAATCACTTGCGCCATCATAACTATCAATTACAACATCGCCATTTGTATCAACTGAATAAGCTCCAAAAACACCTTCTTCTAAAACTTTAAATAAAGCAGCTTGAACTTCTTCTGAAGAGGATGATGAATCATGTAATGTATCATATAACCATTCAACTGTGTTATGAGCAACTGTAGTGTTATTAATCAAAGTTTGATTTTTAGTGTCATCAGTTGGACGAGAATAAATTGTATCATCACATGAAGTAAGGAGAAGAGCACTTGCTAAAGCAAGTAAACTAAAGATCTTTTTATTTTTCATGGTAGCAAGCCTCCTTAACAGTAGCATTGGCATTATCTTTAAATCCTTCTTTAAAGTGTAATGCGCAAGTTTCTGGGATTAATTTTGTCTTTCTTTGAGATTGTTGAACTTCAAGTTGTTCAATGAAGTTATCCCAAGTTTGGGTATTTGTATCAAGCAAACTATATTCACTTGATTTTCTCTTTTGTTCAATATAATTATTGATTCTATCACCAATATTAACACCAGAAATTGTGTTAAATTTAATGCCGAGTTTATCAACTAACCAAGTATAAATACGCATTTCATAATTTGAATCGAATCCTTTAACTTTTGATTTAACTTCATCAGCTCTAGTGTTGTAGTCATCATAAGTCATAGAATAACTATTCATATATGTTAATTTTTGTTTACCACTTTCAGTTTGTGGGAAATCTGGATTAACACCATTTGAATTGGTTAATGGATTTTCGTTTGCATAATATTCGTTAAGTGGAACATTGTAAGTTTCACCATTGTTTGTAACAGTTTTATTTTCTTCAAGAGCGCTTCTATTTACAACAATGAAGTGGATTCCTTGATAACTTGATGTTCCTGCTCTAACAACAAGGATTGGATTTCCTTCATTATCACAAAGAATTTTTCTTGTAACAGTTCCAGTATAATTTCCATCATTATCATAATTTTTAATGACAACATCTTGGAAACCTTTCATAGATGCATATAAAGAATTTGTTGAACCATTTGTCCATTTTCCATATTCATCTAAATCAGTGTAATGTTTATTTAACAAATCATCTTCATCTTCAAGTTTGAGATTTGCATCAGCATCAGCCAAGTTGTCAGGTGTGATGAATGCAAGATTGTGATTGTTAAAATATTTATTAAACAAAACATTTCGTGGATAGTATGTTGCATCGCCATCATTGACAATCTTATTGCTATCATCAGTTGTGACATCTTTTAATTCATTCATTTTAACAAGTGCACCAAATGGAATTGAAGCAATTCCAAGTTGTTTAACATATTGTGCATCTTCTTCAGGAATATTGAATGGATTGCTATTTGATGATAATGATTTATTAATTTCTTCATTTGTATTGAAGTAAGTATCGTATGCATAAACACCAAGTTTGAATTCATTAACATAACTTGTTGAAGTATCCATAATACCTAAATCACCGAATTTTGATTTTGATCCAGAATCATCAGAAAGATCTTCTGCGATTTGACCAAAATTTGTTCCAGCTGCAAGTTCGCTAACTGCTAAGAATAAGTTACGAACGTTATCACTTGAAATTTGACCATTGTAATAAGCGCCACTTGATGCATCAACGTTAATTAAAATATGTTTAACATGATATGGAAGTCTTTCTTTAAGATAACCTTTTTCGCCCCAGAATAAGTTGTTTTCGTTTTCTTCATCTGCATCAGAAGTTGTATCTTTCTTCCAGGTCTTAAAAGTATCGTAATAGGTATCTTCAAGTTTGGTTTTATATTCACTTAATTGTAATTTAAGTAATAGTTCTTCCTCGCTTCTTTTTGATTCAGCAATATCAGACAATTCAGAATCTAAAATATTTTCCCATTCTTCATCGTAGGATGTGCTGTTATCGGTGGCATTTGTTGATGCCTTTGATTTAAAACTATCAAGATTAATTTGAGCTTGTTTATCGCATTCATCTTTAAGAGTTTTATTTTCTTCTAGTGTAAACCATTGTCTGACCATTACGTTATAGATTGCGTTGTAATATTTTTCTGTGCTATCTTGATCAGATTCTGTATATTTTTTGAATAATTCATCAGCGGTGTATGTTATTTGTTTGCCATTAGTGTCTTTGTAAGTAATGATGACATTATCTTTGGCAGTAACTTCGTTACAACCCGCTAAAGAAAGCAAACTCACAGTAGCAGCTGCAAGTACTAGAATCTTTTTGCTTTTCTTCATGAGTAATCCTCCATCTCTAAAATAATACTACTTTAAAATAGCAATTCACATTTTATACTTATATTGCTTTTAAAACAATAAAAAATCATAGGAAAAACTAAAACTTATACTTTAGTATAAAAATTAAATTAGCGTTTTATTTGTTATTAGTATGAAATTGATATAAAATACTCAAGGATTTGAGGTAAATTTCTATGAACGAATTAGTAATAAAAGATTTACATGTAAGTGTGGAAGGTAAAGAAATTTTAAAAGGAGTTGATTTAACAATAAATAAAGGCGACTTTTTAGCTTTACTCGGTCCAAATGGACATGGTAAATCAACACTTTTAGCAGCAATAATGGGCAATCCTCATTATGAAGTAACAAAAGGTTCAATAACTTTTGATGGTAAAGATGTTTTAAAAATGACTGTTGATGAAAGAAGTAAAGCTGGATTATTTTTAGGATTTCAAAATCCATTTGAAATTCCAGGCGTAATTAGTGCTGATTTTTATAAATCAATGATTAATGCAAGAAGTAATGAACACGTTACCCTTTATAAATTTTATAAAGCTTTAGAAAATGCATCTAAAGAAGTCAAATTACCAATGGATATGGTTAATCGTAGTTTAAATGATGGATTTAGTGGTGGAGAAAAGAAAAGAAACGAAATTCTCCAAATGATTTTATTAAATCCTGAATTTGTTATGTTAGATGAAATAGATAGTGGTCTTGATGTTGATGCAATTAATATCATTAGTGAAGTTATAAATAAACAAAAAGAAAAAGGTTCAACTTTTATGGTTATTTCTCACTATGCAAGATTATTTGATTTAATTAAACCTAATAAAACTGCTGTTATGATAAATGGTAAAATTGCAGTTTTAGGTGGTCCAGAAATTTTCAAACGTATAGACCAAGAAGGTTATGAATGGATCAAAAGTGAACTTGGAATTGAGATCGCAAAAGAAGATAAAGAGATGAGTAAAGTTTCAATCGGAGCTTGTGCAACTAAGGAATTAATGAAGAATGAAAATAAGTAGTAATTTCATAATTGGGGCGGGATTTGATATGGTTTTTGAAGATTCCGCTAGTTTAGAAGTATCTCTAAAAGGTGTTAATGAACCTGTTACTTTTTCTGCATGTTCAAATGTGAAACTTGATGTGTTCATACTTGACCATGACATCAAAAACCATATCATTTTCCACGTGAATGATGGTGCACATGTGAATTTGTATTTAATTAGCGATAAAGAAGAAGGCTCTTTCGATATTTTAGGTGATGTTAAAAATAATGGTGTTTTTAATGTCTATTTAGCCGATCTTTCTAACGTAAATTCATCAATTAATTCCAATGTTATTTTGCTTGGAGATAATGCAAGTAGCGAATTTAAATTTTCATCAATTGCAGGACAAAATATCAAGAAATTTTATAATATTGGATTCAACCATTTAGGGTTAAAAACAAATAGTAATTTTGAGGGGTATGGAGTTGCCCTTAAAAATGGTGAAATAGATGCAAAAGGGATAAGTCATATTGAAAAAAATAGTATCAAATCCTACGCAAATCAAATGGTAAAAATAATACTTTTTGATAAAGAAAGCAAAGCAAAGGCAAGCCCAACTTTGAAGATTGATTGTGATGATATTATTGCAAATCACGCTTGTGCAATTGGTTCTTTAAATGAAGACCATATTTTCTATTTAAAGAGTAGAGGATTGAGTGAAGAAGAAGCTCGTAGATTAATTACTTTAGGTTACTTAATTCCAATTGAAAATTATTTTGATAAAGATGGAAAAGAGACGATTGAATCATATATAAAGGAGAATTTCTAATATGTTTGATGTAGAAAAAATTAGGCAAGATTTTCCTATGTTTAAAAATAACGAAAAAATGCAAAATCATCGTTTTGCATATCTTGATAATGCAGCTACAAGTTTTAAACCACAATGTGTGATTGATGCATGTAGTAAATATTATGAAAAAGAATGTGCAAATGCTCATAGAGGAGACTATGATTTAGCATATTCCGTAGATGAAACTGTGGATTCCGTACGTGAAAAAGTAGCGAAATTTATCAATGCAAATAAAGAAGAAATAGTTTTTACGTCAGGCGCATCTATGTCTTTAAATTTAATTGCTTTTGGTTATGGTTTTAAATATTTAAAACCAGAAGATGAAATTTTGCTTACTGAAGCTGAACATGCTAGCAATGTTTTACCATGGTTTAAAATTAAAGATTTGACCGGTTGCAAGATTAATTATATTCCATTAGATAGAGAAGGGAGATTGACTCCAGAAGCTGTTGAAAAAACGATTACTTCAAATACTAAAATTGTTTCTTTAGCTCAAGTTACCAATGTTTTAGGATATGTAATTGATATTAAAGAAATTGCTAAAATATGCCATAAACACGGGATTATTTTAGTTGTTGATGGTGCTCAATCAGTTCCTCACATGAAAGTTGATGTAAAAGATTTAGATTGTGATTTCTTAATTTTTAGTGGACACAAAATGTGTGGTCCAACTGGCACTGGCGTTCTTTATGGTAAATTTGATTTATTGTGCAAAATGGACGCATTAATGGTTGGTGGTGGAGACAATATTCGTTTTGATTTATGCGGCAATGTTGCATTACTTGAACCTCCATTAAAATTTGAAGCAGGAACGCAAAATTTAGCTGGTATTTATGGACTTGGTGCAGCCATTGATTATTTGACATCAATTGGCATGGATAATATTGAAAAGTACGAATTAGAATTAAGAAATTATGCTATTTCAAAATTGAAAACTCTTGATAATATCATTATTTATAATGAAAATGCTGATACAGGAATTATTACCATTAATGTTAAAGACGTTTTTCCTCAAGATGAGGCTACTTATTTAAATAGTAAGGGAATTTGTGTTAGAAGTGGTCAGCACTGCGCAAAATTATTATTAGATTTCTTACATGCAGTTGGTACGGTCAGAATTTCACTTTATTTTTATAATAATAAAGAAGATGTTGATCAACTTTATGAAGCTTTAAAAACAGGAGGAAATATCTTAGATGCTTACTTTTAGTCCTGAAATGATGAGAGAAATCATCATGGATCATTATTCAAATCCTCAACATAAGAAAAAACCAGCAGATGAAACTGGATATTTTAAAGTTCGTATGGATTCTACGAGCTGTATTGATGATATAACAGTTTATTTAAAAGTTGAAAATAACAAAATTGTTGATGCAATGTTTGATGGTGTAGCTTGCACAATTTCAACTGCTTCTACAGATATCATGTGTGATTTAGTTATGAATAAATCGCTAGAAGAGGCTCAATACATATTTACTCAATATACAAATATGATTTATGAAAAACCATATGATGATAGTGTTTTAGAAGAAGCTCTTGTTTTTATGAATACATCAAAACAAGCTGCAAGAATTAAATGCGCAACTATTGGTTGGAATGGGCTTGAAAAAATTATGGAGGATGATTGCCACCATGAAAAAAAATAATATAGAACTTAATGAAGACTATAAATATGGTTTTAAAGATGAAGATACTTCAATTTTTAATACTGGTTTAGGGTTAAACGAAGAAAAAGTTCGTTTAATTTCTAAAATGAAAAATGAACCTGAATGGATGTTAAATTTTAGATTAGAAGCCTATAAAAAATTTAAAGAATTGCCACTTCCTTCATTTGGGCCTGATCTTAGTAATTTAGATTTTGATTCATATACTTATTTTACCCGTTATGGTAAAGAAGAGGATAGCTGGGATAAAGTTCCAGAAACAATCAAAAATACTTTTGAAAAATTAGGTATTCCCGAAGCTGAAAGAAAATATTTAGCAGGTGCTGCAACTCAATATGAGTCAGAAATGATTTATCACAATATGCTTAAAGAAGTTGAAGAAAAGGGAGTTATATTTTTATCAACTGATGCAGCTTTACAACAATATCCTGAATTATTTAAAAAATATTTTGGAACTGTTGTTCCGGTTAATGATAATAAATTTAGTGCATTAAATGGTGCTGTTTGGAGTGGAGGAAGTTTTATTTATGTTCCTAAAGGCGTAAAACTTGAAAAACCTCTTCAATCTTATTTTAGAATTAATAATGAAAAAACAGGTCAATTTGAAAGAACTTTGATTGTTGTAGATGAAGGTGCTGACGTTCATTATGTTGAAGGTTGTACAGCTCCTATTTATTCTAAAGATAGTTTGCATGCTGCCGTAGTCGAAATTGTTATTTTAAAAGGTGCAAAATGTAGATATTCAACAATTCAAAATTGGTCTAATAATATCGTTAATCTAGTTACAAAGCGTGCTGTATGCTATGAAAATGCACGTATGGAATGGATTGATGGAAATATTGGATCTCAAGTAAATATGAAATATCCTGCCTGCGTATTAAAAGGCGAAGGTGCAAAAGGTGTTTGCATTTCAATTGCAGTTGCTAGTAAAGGTCAATATCAAGATGCTGGAGCACGTATGATTCATTTAGCTAAAAATACCACGAGTGAAATTATATCGAAGAGTATCGTAAGAAATGGCGGTGTTAGTAACTATCGTGGCACTTGTAGAATTATGCCTTCGGCTATAGGGTCAAGAGCTCATGTGCAATGTGATACATTGATTTTAGATGATAAATCAAAATCAGATACGATTCCAAAGAATGAATGTTTGAATAATCAATCTTTCCTTGAACACGAAGCAACAGTTTCAAAAATTGACGAAGATAAATTATTCTATTTAATGAGCAGAGGAATTTCAAAAAAGGATGCAACTCAGATGATGGTTATGGGATTTATTGAACCATTCTCACGAGAGCTTCCTATGGAATATGCTGTCGAACTTAATCAATTAATTAAAATGGATATGGATGGAAGTGTAGGTTAAACTACACTTCTTTTTATAGAAAAAGTTCAAACATTTACTTTGTTTGAACTTTTTGAAAATCAATTTGAGAAAGTTTAACGAGTGGTTCGTAAATTTCTTCTTTTGTATAACGTTTATTATCTAACATCATTGAATAAATTAAATTTGAAACGCCACCAGCAATAAATGGAGAAGCCATTTCTAATGGTATATTTTTTAAAAGCAATTTATCATGATAATTTTCAAATATAAAGGCAACGATTTCTTGAATAAATTTATAAAAATTCCAATACAAAGCTTTACTTCGATCGTTTGTTATCATTTTTTTAAATTTATCGTAATTGTCTGCTAAATAATCAATAATACAAATAAGTGATTTTTTTGCAATTTCTTCAAACTGTGCATCACTTTTTAGTAAAGGTTCTATTTGATTAAAAATATCGAGTGAATATTTCTTAAAAAGATACATTAACAATTCGTTTTTATCTAAAAAATTATTGTAAAAAGTATTCTTGCTAACTAAAGCTTTATCAGTAATATCTTGCACTGAAATATCATCATAATTTTTTTCATCTAGTAATTCATCAAGAGCATTTGATAAATCTCTTTTGCTTCTTATAACTCTTTTATCTTCTTTAATTGGTTTCTGATTTTGCATTTCCAGTACTCCTTTAGAACTTATTGACCAAAATCAATACTTTAGTGCAAGAAGTATATTTCAGTCTTTTATTTTCTATGTTTTCAATTATACTACAATGCAGAAATTGGACAAGAGTGCAATTTCTTATTAGGAGGTCAATATATATGGAAAACTTAATTGAGATTAACCACCTAACAAAAGATTTTGGTCATGGTAGGGGAGTTTTCGATGTTAGTATTGGAGTAAAAGAAGGCGAATGTTTTGGTTATTTAGGACCAAATGGTGCAGGGAAATCTACAACAATTCGTATGTTAATGGGATTTACCCAACCTGATAGTGGCGAAGCCTTAATAAAAGGGAAATCAACTTTAAAAAATAGATATGATGTAATGCAAAATGTTTCATATATTCCTGGTGAAGTTGCGCTTCCTCCATTACTTAAAGGAAAAGACGTTATCAAAAATCAAATGGAATTAAAGAATGTTAAAGATAGAACATTCCTTGATTGGTTAATTAAAGAATTTGAATTAGATACCAACTTACTTTGTAAAGAAATGAGTATTGGTATGAGAAGAAAACTTGTCATTGTATGTGCATTTATGTCAGATCCAGACATAATTATCATGGACGAACCATCTAGTGGATTGGATCCAGAAATGCAAGATAAGTTCATCGAGTTAGTAAAACTTGAAAAAAAGAGAGGCAAAACAATTTTACTTTCTTCACATATTTTTAGAGAAATTGATGTTAGTTGTGATAGGATCGCAGTTATTAAAGATGGAAAGATTGTTTCAACATTTATTGCAAATGATTTAAAACACAACACACATAAAA
>CAVGUA010000120.1:0-13108 GCA_963632335.1 Parabacteroides goldsteinii | reverse complement strand
GTCAGTATCCCCATAAAATAAGGACTGCATTTCCATGCTATACGTCATTGGGTCAAAATCATCTTCGGACATTTCATCTTCCAATTGAGACCTTTGAAGCAATTTTTCTTTAATTGCAATTTGATAGGGAAGGGAAACAACAAAATAATCTTTTCCCAACATCATATTCTTCCAGTATGATTTAACCTTATCAAAACTCCAATGACTTGAATACCATGCACTACTTGCATAAATTTCTTTATTTCGTTCTTGTAAATGAGAATACTCTGGTTTTTTTGTTAAATAACCTGGTTGTCTAGGTGCGGTTAAAAACCGTCTTAAAACGGTATCAATAACTGACTTAGAAACCATTCTATATTCATCTACAACAATGATATTTGCACGTTTAGAACGAGCATTGTCATTTGCCGTAACAATCTTTATCCATGAACCATTTTTAAATTCACATACTGAATCATTCACACTAACTCTAATATCTGAAACTTCGTTCCATAAGTTAGCAGAACCCCATCCATGCAATTTTAAAAAATCATCTTTTATTTTTGATATTACCTCTGATGCTTGTGATTTTACACCCGCAGCAACAATGATTTTGGTGCTTGGATATAAAATACATCTAATAACACAAAATAGTGATATTAAATACGTTTTTCCTTGGCCGCGACTCGCAATGTAACAAAAATAATTTGACTTATTCATCATATAAAGTAATATTTTTTGAAATACTCTTAAATCCATATTCAAAAAATCTTTTGCAAACCTCTGCGGATTCGCTCTATAAAAAGAACACCAAGTAGCAACACCATTCATTATTTTTTCAGATTTTTCTTGTACAACTTCTTGAGACGTTTTGATTTTATTCGCCATCGTCCATATCATTGTTCTGACTGAATATTCTATCGAATAATTCTTCAGAATCATCCTCTTCGTTATATTCTGGCTTTGTTACTGTAAACTTAGCCATGAATTTCTCATATATGTCTTGAAGTTGATTTTTAAGATTCAACATCTTAGCCATATGCCCTTTATAAAAGACATCAATATACAATCCAATCTTATCAACGTCTTGTAATTCTGGATCACATTCAGGAATAGGTTTTTCTTCCTCCCATTTCTGAATCATCTGTCCAAAATTCTGACCTTCCGATAATGAGTCTAATGAATTTTGTCTTGGTGTAATATTAGCCGTACTCATCAACTTCTGATAACTTTCATCTAAGTCCTTAGTTGATTTGCCAGCTAATGTTGCTTTATGAATTTCTAATTTCTTAAAGCATAATCTTTCAAATAATTCTGATTGAGCCTTTGTATTGCATTCATACTTAGAAACCCAATCTTCATATTCATCTTGAAGAAATTGATAATCACTATTGGAAAAGCCTTGACCAAATCTTTTAATAGTCTTCTGCTTGACCTCAAGTTTCTGTTCGTTGCCTTGCGAATACTCAGGAGGCAATTCGCTATCTGCAAATGTTTTATTTTTATATTGTGGAAAAGAAAACATCATTGGCACATAAAGACCAAATGGAGAGCGATAACCTCTACTTGCCGCATCGTCCATTGCATTCTTATAGCAATTACTATAAATACTATCTAAATATGGAATGTCCAATTTTTTACAAACCTCAATTACAGACTCTTTTGTCTCGTTAGGTTTGTCTTTATCATCTTTTCTTTGTTCAATATCCTTTAATAAACACTGTTTACATATTGGATATATACCTGTATGATAATGTTTGGAACTATAGTAATTTCCTTTTATTTTCCATTCACCACAATCAGCACATCTGATTATTTCTTCATTTAAAATCTTTTGATAGCTTTCTGCCATCTTTAAATATTCTTGTCTTAAGTTTGCTACGCCCATTTTATGAATTTCAGTTTTTCTTCTGGGCAATGTTAAGTTGGCAACTGCCATTTATTTATTAAGCACCAAACTTAATAGTGCTTGCTCCTTCTTTATCTTGATTAGCTATTTCAATCAAATCAAAAATCATATCTGAATAAACAATCATAAAACGGTCTAGAAAATCTTTGTATAATGCTAGTTCAGTTACCGTAGCACCATCATCTATTAAATCATCGACCATTCTCTCACTTGTTGCATCAATAGCTTCAATTAGCAAACCGACAAATTTATTTAATGTAGAATCATTAATTTTAATTTCTTTTTTCATTTTTTCTCCTATTTCAATTCAATATTGTAAATACATTCAATACCATCTGAATTACATACTAATGTTGTTTGAGATGGCTTGCCATTTAAACGCTTTTCAACAGTATATTGGTCTCCGCAACCAGAAATAGAACCCGATTGAACAACCTTTACGCCATTAATTTCTTGTGAAGAAGGGAAGTGTAAATGGCCTCTCAAAACGGCATAAGGAATTCTATTTAACATAAACGATAAATTCGCCACACCTTGTTTGCTCATAGGGTCAAAATCACCGTGGCATCCAATATATGACTTACCTAAAACATTTACATCTACAATTCCACTATCTAAATTACATTCTTTAAAATATCCAAAATTATCAACATGGCTCAATAATAATTCAACCGCCCAGTTAACAATATCTCCATATCTCTCATCATGTAATGCGTCTTCTTTCTTATCCATACGTTCGTGATTACCGACTACCGCATAATATTTGACACTTTCAAATGTATTTGTTAATTCATAACAGAAAGAGGCGATGTATTCAGAAGCAATTTTAATTTGTTCGACTACATTCTCTCTATTAGTAATAGCAATAGTCTTATGGATATTACCACTAATAACATCGGCAAGATTTACAACAGAAATATTCTTTGCCCCATGTAATTTGCCGATGCGAATTACTTCATTTAAATATTGATTCAATCTTTCTTTTGCAATATCTGTATCATATTTTCCAAATCTAGAATCGAATGTTTGCCCAATATGCAAATCAGACAAAATAACAAGCAATTCTCTATCTCCATCAACATTTGGAATATCATGCACTTTAAACTCTGCATTACCAATTTCTTTTAATTCTTTTTCAAGCAATGATAAAGTACTTTCCAAACGAGCATCAGAATAATTTTGCTTATTCCATCCATTTCTTTCATCTCTATATTGAATTTTTGCACGCTCTAATTCACGTTTCTTTTCTTCTAATTTGGCTAAATACTCATCTTCGCTCATAGATCCGTTCTTAGCCATTTTTTCTTCGTAATACTGTTTAACAAACGCCCCACCTACCAAAGAAATATTTCCTTTACGTAGTGAATCTCCATTCCAATTTAGATTGTATTTCTCACAAATTTCAGACCAATCCAAATCAGATGATTTATCAATCTTCTTTTGACAATCTTCTAAAAGAGCTTCATAAGACTCTTCCGTTAAACCGTATTTTTCTAATTCTTCTTTTAAATCTAACATCCAAACCTCTCAATTATTCTGCAAAATCCTCAATAGACAAATTACTCTTTTCTACATTCGTAGCAACCAAAGTAAATTGTTTGTCACCAAAAACCTTTTTCAAATCACTCAATAGAGTAACTACTTCTGCTTCTTCATCTAACAAGCTACCATTGCCCGCAAACGAAGCATTTTTTAATTGATAAGTTAGTTTTGATTCATTTTTAATCATTTTTTATCCTCCATAAAATAAATAAGAGCCTGACTAATCAGACCCTTAAATGTATATTTTCTCCCTAGACTGTAATTTAATTACAGTATGAGGTGATAATCTTATATTTGATACATTTCAATTATATTAATTAAACAGTCAACAAAATTTCTTAAATCTTCGACCGAATTCTCAACACCAATTGTAATCCTTAATGAATGCAAAGCATCTTCATCAGATAATCCAATAGCCTTTAACACATGACTAGGTTTTGGATCGCCACTATGACAAGCAGAACTTGCACTGACTTCAAATCCTGCTTCGTCAAGCATTCCAATGATTTGAGAAGAACTAATTGAAATATTTTTAATTCTTATATTAATATTATTTTCGGCTCTATTAGTAAATGAACCATTTAAAATAATATTTTTATTCTTAGCAAGCTCACGTAATAAATAATTACGTCTGTTTTCAATAATCTTTAATGCATCATAATTGATTTCATCAAGAGCAACACCTAATGACTTAATAGCAAAATCATTGTATGTGCTTCCTCTTAGACCGTTTTCTTGCTCACCATATATAATAGGTGACACATGGATGCCTTTCTTTATATATAGAATACCAACGCCTCTAAGAGAGCCAATCTTATGACCAGAAAAACTCATCATATCTACATCTAAATATTTGACATCAATTTCTTTCTTGCCAAAAACTTGAACTGCATCACAATGAACTATACATTTATTCTTATGAGCTACTTCTACAATCTCTTTAATAGGTTGATAAGTTCCAATTTCATTATTGCACATCATTACAGAAAACAATGAGCCTCTTTCATATCCTTCAAATTGATTAGGATATACAAACCCCTTCTCATCACAAATAAAAACAGGTTCTACGTTTTTATTTTTTAAAATAGATGAATGTTCAATGTTCGTACAATAAGCCTTACACCCTAAATTCTGTTTTAAATAGCCATCAATTGCTAATGCATTAGATTCAGACCCAGAAGAAGTAAAATAAATTTCATCGGGTTCTGCGTTGATAATTTTCGCAACCTTCTCTCTGACCTTTTCAATAACGTGCTTATTATACTGTCCAGCCCCATAAGCAGAACTTGGATTCATACAATCCACTGCTAAGATGTCTAAACGCCCCAACAAGCCTTTTGCTAGAGGAGAGGTAGAGGCGTGGTCTAAATAAACTTTACTCATCCTAGCGCCTCCTCGATTGGTTTATATCTATCACTATCTAATTTTTTAATTAATGCTTTATATGGATCTAATTCTGTACTCATTACCATATCCATAATATTCTGACTAAATCCTGAAACCAAAGCCACTCCATATTCATTTTGTTGCAATGGAACAGTATTTGTTCTTCCACAAATGTTCCAAAATATTAGTTTAGGCAACTTATAACCACACTCTGCATACTCTTGTTTAATATTCTCAAACAAAGCACCAGTACAACGATTATAAACAGCCCAATCAAACTCCATGTCACTACAAATAATAATATTCTTTGGTAAATCATCTTGTTCATAATTATTCCTACAAGCAACATATAGGATTATTTTAAATACCTTATATATATCTGTATTTGTATAGTCTGAATTACTTTGATAGCATTTAATCTTATCTAACAAAGTCTCTAAATTAGACAAATCAATAAAACGCGGGGCGCGACTAAATAAAATAATTTTATCTTTATATTCACCCTTTAAATATTGACTCATGTAAATAGATAATGCTTCTGTAACTTCATATGCCGTAACACTACTCATTCCATTTCCGTTTACAGGAGTTAACATACTTCCAGAAACATCGGCTACTACAATAGCAGACTCATTCTCTGGTAATGTATTTGGAAGATTCTTCCAAAGCTGCTCCATAGACTCATCATATCCATGACTAAATCTATACTTATGAATGATTTCATATGGAAATAATTTCTTAGAGTTAATTTTTACGCTCTTATCATTGTTCTTTAATTTATCTAAATATTCAATACGTCTTTCTTTATCATTTCTTAAAAAAGCATCTGAATAGATTAAATTTGCTTTAGAAGGAACAGAATTATAATTAATCTTATCCCATTCTTTATTAGACATCTTCTTTTCTACAATATCTAAATAAGTACGTAACTCTTTGCATAAGCTACGATAAGCCTTTAAATTTAATCCCAAGCTCTTTCTAATAATAGACGCATATTTTCTATTAATATCTTTTTTGCTAGTCGGACTAGGCAACCATTTAGCCAAAAGTGAAATTGGTTTACCATTCGCCATATTCGACCTATCTAATACAATCTGATTAAAAATTAAATTTAATACCTCGCCACAAAGCTCGTCATTGTCTAATAAACAGAAAATGTCATCCCATCTTCCATATTCTGGAATTAAAGGTAATAACAATTTTGCTTGGTCTGGGTGGTCTAATGCAAACATATCAAAGATATATCTAAACGACTTTCTTTCTCCCATGCCTTCTTCTCTGTCTCTTAAAAAGAAAAGCCACTTGATCGCTCTAAGTGGGTCTTCTGCATATGCATTAATAAAAATATCATAAACCTCTCTTTTAGACATTCGTCTCATAGAGCTAGCCTTGAAATTCATATCTACTAAAGCAGCTCCAGAAGTTGAATAACCTAAAGCACCGTTTTCAGTCATCTGCAATGTATTAGAATCTAATTCTTTCTTAATATCTTCTGTAAAATTCATTTTCTTTTTCTCTCCTATATATAGTCATACAAACACAATAGAAACCCTTTTTCCTTGAATAATTTTAAAATAGCTGTTTGTGTTTGTTTAATGATATATACAGAGAGACATCCTTTAACCTTTTATATATAATCTATAAGAAAGGAATTTGTTATTTCAGAAAGGACATTTTTTTAACTAGCACATGGGAAACAATTTATTATTATTGTTTATGTTGATTAAAGGACATCTCTCTGTATATATCTATCATAAAGACACGTAAGTTTAATCCGTCATATCGTAGCATAATACGATTACACGGTAGTATTTGATTTCTAACTCCCAAACCCTTATGAAATGTTGTTTGTCAGAAATCATTGTTCTTTGAACATAATATAATTTTCTTTATTTGTTATAAACTGTAGTTAATTTGCTGTATGTGTCTTTTTTAATTGATTTGTTTTGATATGTTTTACATACCGTTATGTTGCACAACATTAATAATTTGTTGTTGTAACGAAGAAGCTTTCTTACCTCCTCTCAAATTAATTATGGTCGAACAACATATTGGATTTTCACCCTCGCAATATTCAAATCTAGTAAAACGTCAACTCTTTTATTTTGGAGTTTAGCAAGATGAAATAGTTGTTATACTTGATTCAAAATTGCTTATTGTTCGATATGTAAGGAAAGGGGATTAAACCCCTTTAATTAACATACGATATCTTTGAATGTATCAAAGGCTTTAAATTTTACTACTTTATGAGCAGGCACTTCTACCATAGCTCCAGTACGTGGATTACGTCTTTGTGTAGCTGCCATTGTTTTTGTTTTTAATGCACCAAATCCAGAAATACGAACTTCTTCGTCTTCTTTTAATGCTTCTGTAACTACTTCTAACAAACCGTCTAATACAGTTTCTGTATCCTTCATTGTAATACCTAATTTGTTAGCCGTAGCTCTTACTAAATCACTTTTTTTCATTTTAAATCCTCCATAATTTATATAGTTTTCTTTCTCTCATAAGGCTATTTTATGCGATATATAATATATCCTATGCGTTATGCGGTTTTTTCATAGGTCGAATTTTGCTCGGTTTCACAAGATTTTCCGCTAAAACACTTTAATAATGCGGACGGATTGATAGTGTATAATACCTTAAGCAACACAGACCTATTTCGCCACAACTGACTATCACAGTTTTTCTTATTAGATTTCATTTGAGGCGTTATCATTAAGGCTCTATCAATGAGCCAAGACATCAAGCCAAGATACTTATTTGAAATATTTATCTTTTTAATCTCTTCTATTAGATCCTCAAAATCAATCTCGAGCATTTCCATTGTCAGATTTTCATCTGTCTTACTGAAATACTTACTAAGTTCAATTGCATACTTTTGAATAAACTCTTCTATCTTAGTAAATTTACGTCTGCTTATATCTAGAGGGTATTTTACAAAAAATTCAGACATAGGAATTTCATCATAGAGTTTTCCAACTCTATCAAATTGATAATCAAATAAGAAATTCATTGGACAATTTAACTCTGGATTTACATTCTTTTCTATTTTTGTCTTTCTTTTTTGTTTTGATTCTTCTGTAAACATTACTGATTTAGAAAATTTATTCTTTCGCTGCAAGATGAACCAAAATGCAGGATATTTATTTTTATCAATATCCATATCTTTTTTAATACGTGCTATTTCTGCGTTTAAATCTATCGCAAAAGTGCGTTTTGCATTATCTATTGCGATTTGCAGTTTGTTATCATAAGAGCTGTTTATCTCTTATTTCTATATATTTCTATATAGCTCAGACTATATCTTCTCCATAATTATATTAATTTTAGGAGTCCAGTACTCGTGTCGGTCTTATTGGTTGCTATACCTCAACCATTAGTCGTTGAACCTTCTAACTACTTCTACTAGCTTTCGTTAGCTCGGCTGCTGGTTAACATTTGCTTCACAATTAGTCTTCCAGCAATTCTCTGGATATTTTAAGAACTAAGTTTCCTTAGAACTGGCCCGTATTAAGCCAAAACACTTAATATGCACGTATAATCCAAATATTTCTGATCTGGATATGTATAAGAATAAGATAGGCACAACTGAGCAAGGTTACTTGATTCACCAATTGCCATATTGCCATCTGCTATCTTATTATCTACAAGAGCCTTATCTTCGAAAGTATTTGAATATTTGTTTTTGTCTTTTGGAATATTATTTACAATTGTTGGATAATTCTGCATACAATATTTTGCATGAGCTACAATATCCTTTTGATTCGTAACATAGATGCTATCTGCAATTTGTTATCATGTAAGCTCTTTATCTTACATTTCTATATGTTTCCATATAGTTCAGACTATCTCTTCACCATATATTTTCAACTTAGGTGTTCGGCACTCGTGGATGGATTATTGATTGACTTTCTCACCATCTAGTCGTTAAACTTTGTTTTTTACTATTAAGTCTTTCAAAAACCTTAGTAATTGATTAGCGTATATTATTAATCAAATGAAAAATAATAATTATGAAACGGCTTACCATTTTTGGCCGCCATAGACATATTAGACCTCAAAGATTTTATTGTAGCATTCAAGCAACATTTTTCTTTAAGCCATTCACAACATTCTCCTATATAAGAAAATGTTTGTATAAAATTATGTTTATCATCATATACCGATATAGATTTTGCTCTGCCATTTTGAGCGCCTGGTCGTGGATAATATAGATATTTCAATTCTGGATTGTTTTGTAATTTTAATTTTAAAGTGTCATTATGATAATTTGGATTATTTTCTCCATATTGATTATTTAATCTCTTATAGATTTTATTTTTCCATTCATCATATGTCTTAGAGTCCATACGATCTTGTGGTGAAATTCCATACATCGGATTTGCTTTTCCTGATTTAAAACATCCATCTTCTCCACCAACAGTATGATTAACGAGAAAAGTTTTATATTCATCAATTTCACAACAATTATTAGATAACAAATATCCGTCATCTATATAGCTTTGTATCATATCTTTTTCCCACTGACACGCTATTTCTTCTGTCAAACCACCAATTAATATTAGCTCATTACAGCCATATTTATCAGTAATATATTTATGTAACTTACTACGACCATTATGTTTCTTATATCTATATCCATGACCTTTTCCTATATAATAACATTTTCCATTATCTTTTCTAAAATGACCATATACATAATATTTTTTATCCTTCATTTACACTCCTTAATACTTAGCCTTCCAATTTTCACCGAATATTTTTTGAACTAGGTTTCCCTAGAACCGACCCAATTAAGTCTTGATCGCTTCCGTTGTTTCTGTCTTGTAATCCTGTTCTAATCATGTTAACTGCAATAATTTGTTTTCCAAAAGGAAAGTATCGTTTAAACTTATCATGATAATGGTTATGTAAGTATCCCAAGTTATTTCTGGAATTAAATGGCGATCTAAACTCCGCCAGGTACTCACCATCATCAAATCTTTCTGTGTAACACTGCATCGCACATTCTTCTTGTTCGAATGTATCATCCTTTTCAACGTCTTCTCCTACAGAATGGAGCAACATTGCATAAGGAGAACCAACAATAACTAGATTGTCGGCATTTTGAATAACTTTACCGTTTCTGAATTTAACCACATACTTAGCAATGATATTTCTTCTTCGCTCTTTAAAGTACGTACTGTGAATAAAGTCTGGATTTTGGTCTACAAGAGCAATTAAGACCTCGTAATCATTAGAGAAATTCTGATTGTCTCGCAAATAATCCAAGAAAGCGTTGTCGTTTGCTTTTAGTTTTGTTACATATTCGGCACTACACTTTACAACATCAGGCATTGATTCTATAGCAAGAGAGTTTACCATTTGATAACTCATCTTTTGGACTTTGCCCAATTTGCTTGGATGTGCCGTTTTTACAATTCCAAATAACGAACCGTTCTTACGAACCCATTCTGACCAGTATTCATATGTGACGGGGAATTTGAGCCATTTCACCGCATTATCAGTAGTAATGAGTTTGATATCCTTTGCTAAATGCTCGTTACCAAACATATCTGTGACAACCGCTTGCTCGTAGTTCTCGCCAAAATAGTCCTTAAAGAACAATTGTATGTTTGAATTAAATGCCGCCATCTTGGTAAAATGCTGTCGTAGTAAGACATAACCATCTGCCCATTTGGGGAATATACTTGAATCTATAAGAGCCTGACCATCAAACAAAGTGTTTTTTAGTTCATAGTCCTTAATAGACCTAGCAAGGCAATGATGATTCTCATCTATATCTACGCTCACAACGTCTGTCTTGAAGTACTTATCCACGTCTTTCAATATTAATATATTCTCTGGCTCAATTTTTACATGACCGACTATCGTACTTGTTACCAAAGAAGAATAAGCCGCAATTTCTACAATCGGAGCATTTTCAAGAGGGAGTTGAATTCCCATTGTAATAAATTCATTAGCTTTTTTATATAATTCATCTCTGATAAACATACATGATCCAGTCTTTGCTTTACCAGTCGTTCTATATAACATCTTATAGTGGATTGTTTCGGAGCTTTTTATATCTCCGTTCTTATACCTAGACACATATGTCACATTGACTCCTTCCTTATAGAAGATAGTTCGCAGCTCATGTGCCGAACGTTTTATATATAGACTTTTATTTTTTTCTGCTTTAGACAGAGCGTTGTTTAATTTCTCTAGTTTTGATTTTCGAGCCTCTTCATTTTCAATCTTCTGAGCCTTCTTAATAGAGCGGTTCAGTTTATTGACTTGCTCCTTGTAGGACGAAGCCCCAAATCCAAACTGTATACAAATGATATCTCTAGTAGATTTATCATTGTATGTCTTTAATCCATTCTTGATGAGAAAATCATAGAACAGACTTTTTGTGAACATTGCGTCCGTAGTCTCCATGTAATCTCTGACACCCAGATTGTATTCATAGAGAATACCTGCCTCAATATTTTTGATTTTTAATCCATACTTACCCATTTCTCACCAACTTTCTATAAAAGATACGATGCGTTACATTTTTTTATCAGGTTCTTTTGAACCCACATATATAGTAACACATTTACAATTACATTGCAATATAAAAGATACGATACGTTGCATAATTTAAAGATTTTTTGAAGTAGAGAAGAGGTCTTTGACTTCAATTGGAATATTTAAGTCTTGTATTTCTGCACTAATATCTAAATTATGGTTATTACAATATTCAACTACTGGCTTATAGCAATCAAGTCCATTATGCTTAATAGAAGAATTTAAATAGGAAATAGCACAACATAAATCATTTGGTTGAAAATTCCCGTTGTTTTTACAAATATGGTAATAAATTAAGCCGCCCATCTTTTTTTCTTTTGTGTTAACTTTACTGTTTCTGATATTTTGATGACTATATATTTGTTTTGTATATTTTAATAGTAGTTCCTTGTCATCGTAAAGACAATAATAATTTTTTAAATATCCTTTTGTTCTTGTATTTATAAGATTTCCTTCATTAGAAAAAATCACTTTATCCTTAATTAAATTTTTTAAATTTTGTTTTACTTTGCTATATTTAAGTTTTGATTTTTCACAAAGCGATTTAGATCCGTATGTATAAAATTTAAAGTCATATTCCTTCTGATAAAGATTTGCTCTATATCTCTGTATTACCAAAAATAGAATTAAAGAAGATAATTTAAAAGTATTTATTTCTGACTGAAAAATGCGATACAAATATTTTTGATCTACTAGCATATATCCTTCTTTAGAGTTTTCTTTTAATCCGATTATATTCAACATATACCCATTAGCGATCCTATCACTTTCTTGGATTACATATCCGTCTCTTATTAATACTTCTATGCCTCTATTAATATGAAGCAACTCCATCCTAGTTATCTTACCATAAAGCTCCGATCCCATTGCTTTAGAAGAATAAGACTGGAATGTGTTACTATCAATATCCCATGAATGTTTTTTTAATAGAAGTGCTGCGAGTATAACTTCTGGCCTTTCAATATATCTCTTAAAAATCTCATTTCTTAATTCGATGTTTTTCATAAAACACTCCTTTCTGATTGCAAATATAATATATACGATACAAAATTTAAAGTCAACGGCTATTTTGAAGCAATTGTGACAAAAAATAGTTTTTAAAGTCTTATAAGTAAATATATATAAAATTACAAAAAAATGTTTTATCTCATATATCTATTATAATACTTATTACTTACATACCTATTACCTCCTTACGGAGCTAATAGGATGTAAGAAAATTTATTTAATACTTTAGTGCCGAAAGGTCAACGAGAACGGGACTTTCTTAATACTTTTAAAAAAAATAGTGGGCTTTTTTTTAAAAGAACATGGGCTTCGCCCATGTTTAGCAGTGGCACATCCCCTGCAACCCCTTTGTTGTACATATTGGGGGAACACATTTCCCCCAGCCCCATTAAAATTAAATTAAAATTGGGTGTGTACAAACAAGTGTGTACTTACTTATACCAACCCCCTTACGATAACGCCCCCACACTTGGGGGCTATCGTGTAAAATTAAATTTAAAAAAATATGGGATAGGGTAAATAAAAAAATAAAATCAAATTAATAAAAATAATTGTACAACAAATAAACTACAAGCACAGAGTAATGCACACACAGTGATATAACATCATTGGCTTCTTCAGTAAAATAAAAAATAAAATAAAAATAATATATATAATATAGAAAATAAAATATATGGCCTTCTAAATAAGAATATAAATATATTTATAATAAATAATCTTATAATACAG
>CAVGUA010000119.1:0-13384 GCA_963632335.1 Parabacteroides goldsteinii | reverse complement strand
GGAACATAAGAATCCCAATCAATATTAATAACTTTATCAGGTCTAAATGCTGGATAAACATGAGTTTTAAATGTTTTATCTTGTTTTAAAAGTTCATGATAATGTAAATCGTCAATCGGATCATCCGTTGTGCAAAGTGTATCAACATTGCTCATTGAAATGATTTGTCTTGCCGACATATTCTTAAGTTTTTCATTCATGGTATCATAAATTTTTTCAGCAGTTTTTGGTGAGAAAATCTCATCAATACCAAAGAATTTATGTAGTTCTAAGTGAGTCCAGTGATAAAGTGGGTTTCCAACAGTATAAGGAATTGTTTCAGCCCATTTCATAAATTTTTCTTTCTTTGGAGCGTTACCTGTAATATATTCTTCGCTAACACCATTATTACGCATAGCTCTCCATTTGTAGTGATCACCAAAGTGACCTTCAACTAACCAAATATCAGTTGCACTTTCAAATTTTCTATCTTCGTAAATTTCTTTGATTGGCAAATGACAATGGTAATCATAAATAGGCATATTTTCAGCATACTTATGATATAAGACTTTTGCGGTTTCTGTTTCGAGTAAGAAATCTTCTCCTAAAAATTCTTTCATAATTTATTTTTTCTCCCTTAATATTTCCGAATAAGCCATAAAGTAAGGAGCACATCCTTTAACTTCATTTTCGCTTATTTTTTCACTATAGTAATATGCTCTACTTCCATTTCTTTTTTCATTATCAAGTCCTGCAACTTGACAAATGCCCCCTAGAGCATAATGATGAGGAGCGTCTTCTCTTAAATATTTTCTAGTAATGTTATTAAACATTGTTTCACCTAGAACTTTATATCCATCATCTACAAGACCAAGCCTATTAGCTTTAAGCATTGAATAAGCCATCATCGCACTTCCACTAGTTTCAAGATAATTTCCTTCATCTTCAGGATGATCAATAACTTGATAAAGCATAGTATATTCTTTATCTAAATAAGGAATTAATCCATCAACTAATTCTTTATACATTCCTAATAATTCTTTACTAGCTTCATGGTCTTTTCCTAAAATTTCAATAATATCAACAAGTGCCATCATGCACCATCCACAAGCTCTGCTCCAAGAATTTTCACTCTTTCCATCTTCTTTATTCGCCCATTGCATGATTTTTTGTTCATCATAAGCATGGACATATAAATGACGTTTTTCATCATAAAGATATTTACGAACATTTCTAAATTGATTTAATGTATCTTCAATAACTTTATCATTTCCCCTTTTTAAACCTTCAATAATATAGAAAGGTTGTGCCATATAAAGCCCATCCATCCATACTTGGAATGGATATCTTGCTTTATGGAAAAAGTTTCCACATTTACATCTTGGTTGTTCTTCTAATTGAGAATAGAAAATATTGATAGCTTTCTTATATTTTTCATTCTTGGTTAAATCATATGCCCAAGGAAGAACAAAAGCAGCTTGACAATCATCTGTAGAATAATCGCTTTTTGGATATCCTAAAGCATTACCATCCTCATCAATAAACTTGTCTAAATAGTTTAAAATGAAATCTCTAAAATATGTGTCACCCGTGGCATTAAATAAGTCCAAGGATGATTTTAATAAGATCCCATCTTCATAACACCATCTTCGAGTTTTATAAGGTACAAACTCTTTAAAATACTGTTTTACAAATTCTTCAACCATAATGCCTCCTTTATTTAAAATAATCTGGATATTTTTTACAAACGGATTCCATACCATCAAATCCGTTTTTTAAATGATGTTCAAATACCTTCATAAGTCCAGGTAAATCATTATTTTTTAAATGCTCAACCATCGATAAATGAGCTTCATAAATTTCTTTTACATCTTCATTTTCTCTTAAATTAGCCATAATTCTTGCTCTATTTAATGGAGTAATGCATTCATAAAGATAAGCCCAAAGTCTTTCTTTATTAGCGATTGCAAAAAATTCTTCATGAAATCTATTATCGTTATCATAAAATAATCTAGATTTTTCAATAGATGAATTCATTTCAATAATTTTCTTTTGTTCAACTAAAATTTCATCAAGTGCTTTAAATTGCTCTTCAGAAACTTTTCCAATAATATCGACATATATTCTATCTTCAGCAGCAATTCTAATATCCATTGCATCATAAATACTATCGCCATCAATTTTAGTAACAAAAGTCCCTGTTTTTGGTCTTACTTCAAGAAGGCCATCAGTTGCAAGTTTAGCAATTACGCCTCTAACAGGAGTTCTTGATTGATGAAATCTATTTACTAAATCTTCTTCGGTAATTTTTGTTCCAGGAGCGATTTCGCAATTAATAATTTCTTCTTTTAATATTTTATACATTTTCTCGCTCATAGTTATTTATCTCCCAACTCGTTTTTATCATATAAATAAATCAAAAATCTTGTTAATAAAATATTTTTGCCTTGTTTTAAATTAATATCGCTAAGTTGACAAAATCTAGAAATTCTATAATTAATTGTATTTCTATGAGTAAATAAAAGTTCGCTAGTATATTGAACGGATTCTTCAAGATCTATATAAGCTTTTGCTGTTTCAAAAATATATTTATCAACATTTTTAAATACATCTTTAACAAAATCGAGGTTTACATCGTCATTTTTATATTCATCTAATAAAATTTCATATAAAGAAAGGTAACCAGAATAATCTGATTTTAAAACCAAATTTAAGGAATCTTTATAGAATGGAGTTTCAATAATTAAAAGCTGTTTAAGCTCTAAATCATGCTTAATAGTGTTAATTGAAACACATAATTTAATATATAAACTCTTTTCAAGTTCGCTAACTTTTATAATTTTTTTATCAACCCTTTCTAAAGTTAAATCTTTATGGATTATTAAAGAAAGATACTTTTTAAGTAACTCTAAATTAGTAAATGATTCATCAATAATTATGTAAGATTTAACTAAATTATTCATCTTTTACCCTTAAAACATTATGACATTCAATTCTTTCACCAACATTACCTGCTAAAGTAACATTCTTTAAATTTAATGTATCGACGTTATAGGCAACAAAACCTTTTTTAGAACATTCTTCAGCAAATGACATCATTGCAGGTTTACCACATTTTGCATCTTTATTGAATTCAAAACTTGAATCAATAATGTTGATTTCGCCAATATATTTTTCTGGTAAACCATAAAAATATCCAGCAGCATATTCACAATTTGTTGCTTTAATATTTTTGAAAGTAAATTTACCTAAATATGGTGTTCTATCATCAACAGGCAATTTTTCTTTAGTATAAACATATTCTGTTTTTCCATCAGGATCACAGAAATAAAACATATTCATAGTAATTGGAGTTAATACTCCATCCATCTTAATATTTTCAAATTCAATATTGTCGATTTGACAAATATCTCCTCTTCCTCTTCTAACTTTGATTCTTAAACCACGATCAGTATGATCAAAGAAACAACGATTACAAACTAAATTTGATAATCCTCTAGAAATTTCACTTCCTAAAACAACTGCTCCATGACCATATTGCATCCAACAATTTCTAATAGTTATATTTTCACTTTTTTGGTTATACATTCTTGCTAGTTCAAGTTTACCTGATTTAATAGCGATACAATCATCACCAACTGAAAAATGAACACCAATAATTTCACAATCCACAACAAATTGAGGATCAATTCCATCTGTATTTGGGCTATCTTTTGGATTTTCAACATAAAGATTGTATACTCCTAAACCATTTACAAAATATGGATGAATTGTCCATGAAGGTGAGTTTTTAATAGTAACGCCTTCTAAATTAATATTTTCACAATTGTTAATGAAAATTAAATGTGGTCTAACGTATGGAAGATGTTTAACATCAATCCACCAAGTACCAAGTTGAGCTCTTCCATCAATTGTTCCTTCCCCAACTAAAGAAGTATTTTTACAATCAAAGAAATTGATGATAGAAAGACACATTTTTGAAGGAATGCCTTCCCAAATTCCTCTTTCTTTTGTAACACCATCAACAACTTCTCTTTCAGGAATATATTCATAATCTTTAAGATTTGGATTTCCTAAAATTGTTGCACCTTTTTTAAGATAAATTGTTAAATCACTTTTGAACTTTAAACTTGTAATAAAATATTTTCCTTCTTCAAAAACAAGTAAAGAATCTTTTGCGCAAGAATCAATTAATTCTTGTAACTCTTTTGTAACATTTTTTTCACCACTTTTATCAATGTCACTAGTGGTTTTTATCTCACTGACTGCTTTAGTTTTAAATGTCACTAATGAATTATTAACTTTAAGTTCATAGTCAGTATTAGGGGTTAATTCATGCAATGAAAAAGTATTAGTTTTAACATCTTTTAAAACTAATTCATTATTTAAATAGACATCATATTTAAAAGGTGCAAAATATGACTCGTTGTTTTCGAGTTCAAAACTTGCACTTACAGGTGAAACGAATAATGTTTTCATAACTAGGACCCCTTCTTTTCTTTATGTTTTATAACAATTTGTTTGATCAAATATTTTATTAAAAGTAAGACACCATCAACAATTAATGCAACTAAGGCTTGACTTAAAGGCTCTTGAAATAACCAAATATCTCTTTCTCCATATAATCTTACAATACCTATACATATATAAGCGGTAGCGAAGAAAACTGCCATTTCAAATAAAATATTGAATACTAACGAATATAATTTTTTAGATTTATAAATAATGTAGTCAGCGTGTTGACCTTTTTCAGTTTCTAGAGCAAGTAAAATATTCCCGTACATAAAGTCAAATACGACACCACCAATAAGTCCACCAAGTAAAGCTAAAAGTTCACCTTGCGCACTCATTCCCATCCCTATAAAGAAGAAAAGCGCCCCATAAAACCAATATTTTATAAGTTCCGCTTTTACTCCATAAGGTATTTTAGAAAAGAAACTAGGTTTTTGATATTCCTTAATTTCTTGTTCTAATTTTATTTCTTCTTCTGTTTTTTTATTCTTTTTGCTCATTTTCTTCTAAAGGCTTGAATGTAATCTTTTTAAGTTGCTTTTGAACGATTGGAGCAGTAGCAACAACAACTCCTGTAACTAAACTAAGAATAAGATGAACCATTAATAAAGTTTTTGTTTGTTTTTCTTGAGCAACATAACTTGCAAGAGTAACGTTATTTGGATCAAGTGATAATTTATAGAAATCATCCCAGTAGTTAATTTTATTTGATTGATAAATAAATAAAACTAAAACAATATTAATTGCCCACAAAACAAAGAAAATAATAACCATGTAAATAGGTCGTTTTTCACCATACTTTTGCATTGAATATTGTAAATAAGCAACACTATAAAGAATGGTAAATAAAGTAATAATAAATAAGAAAATACAATTATATGGCCACACAGCAGAGAATATATTCTTCAAAAAATCTGGCATTGCATTTACATATTGATTCAATGGATCAACCGACGAGAATGAAACAGGAAGTCTAGAGAATGCTGGAGAAAATACAAATAATGACATTAAAAATTGTAAGCAAGAAGCAAATACAAAGATTAAAGGCACTGTATAATAGTTTCTTTTTAAGGCAATTGCTCTTTTTCTTAATTTAAATTTTAAACCTTTTTTGTTTTCCATTATAATTGCCTCCTATCTAATTCTATTAGTTGTTTCTTCATCAAAGAAACAGATTAAATTTTGATCGAATCCAGCTTTTAACGTTTCACCAGCTTTAATATCTAACCAACCTGGAAGTTTTAATTTAACATGTTCTTCACCATTATGGCATAAGAATAATGTTGCACTACCCAAGTGTTCAACAAGATCAATTGTAAAATTCATTTCTCCATCTGGGGTAGAGTGTTCTGGACGGACACCAAGGCAAACTTTCTTACCAAAATATCCATTATCTTTTAAGAGCTTTGCTCTCTTAGTATCGAGTTTGAACTTAATATCGCCCTTAACAAAATATCCATCTTTAGTAATTTCGCCATGAATGAAATTCATTGGAGGGTTTCCAATAAATGAGGCAACGAAGATGTTGTTTGGATCTGCATAAATTTCGACTGGAGTTCCAATTTGTTGAACCTTACCCATCGACATAACAACGATTCTATCAGCTAAAGTTAAAGCTTCAATTTGATCGTGAGTAACATAAATCATAGTTGCACCAAGTTTTTGGTGTAATAATTTAATTTCTCTTCTCATAGAAACACGAAGTTTAGCATCGAGGTTACTTAATGGTTCATCAAATAAGAAGACTTTTGGATTTCTAACAATAGCACGACCTAAAGCAACTCTTTGACGTTGACCACCAGAAAGTTGTTTTGGTTTTTTATTTAATTGTGCATCTAAGCCCAAAATTTCAGATGCATGCATAACTTTTCTATGAATTTCTTCTTTTGGTGTTTTTCTTAAAGTTAAAGAAAAAGCCATATTTTGATAAATAGTCATATGAGCATATAAAGCGTAGTTTTGGAAAACCATAGCCATATCTCTATCTTTACTTGCAAGATCAGTAACATCTTTTCCATCAACAAATGCGCGACCTGTTGTAATATCTTCAAGACCGGCAATCATACGAAGTGTTGTAGATTTTCCGCAACCTGATGGACCAACTATAACAATAAATTCGCCATCTTTAATATCAATATTGAAGTCTTCAACAGCTAAGACTCCACCATCATATATTTTCTTTAAGTGTTGTAAATTTAATTCTGCCATACTATTTACCACCTTCTAAATTCTTAAGATGTTCTTCTAATCTCTTTTCTTTTACAAGACAAATAACTCCGGCAAAAATTAATGCAACTCCTGCAGCAGTTAAGAGAATGCAACACCATGTAAATCCATTTGGATCTAATCCAATAATTCCTGAATAACCTGCTTTATCTTCAACTTTTAAATATTCAATATATTTAGTGAAATAATATAAAGGAATCCAGAATATTCTTAAAATCTCGACAGCACCGAGTGCAATTGCACCATAAGCACCTTTTTTATTATATGCCTTAGTTCTTTCAGCAATTAAGAATGCAGCAAGTAATACTAAAACGTTAACCAATAAATCAATACCTAATTGAACATTAGGACTACAGTTAGTAGATTTATAAATAATCAAAAACATCGCTACATTGCAAACAATACCAAGAATGCATAGCCAGAAAGATGTAGAATTATTTTTATATCTCATGATATCACTATGAAGTTCATGCAAATTTCCTTCTAAATCGAGATTGTAATATTTAGATTGTAATTTCAAATTTTCAATTTCAGATAAAGTATCATTATACTTTTCACTTGCTTTATTTGCTTTAATACTAACTTTAGCAAATTCTTTTTTGAATTCTTTATCATCGCCTTTTTCAACAGCTAATTCTTTATACTTAGCGAGTTCGTTAGAAGTTTCTTCAAACTTAACTTTTAATTCATCTAAAGAATTTTCTTTTCTAGAAATTTTATTATTTGTTTTCTTCAATTTGTTAGTAACAATTATTCTTTTAATCTTATTCATCGATGTTCACCTCACTTAAATCCATTGGAGGATTTTTCTTTTGATAGATAAATCTGAAAACACCATAAACTATCGCACAAACTGAAACAATCGTAATTGCTATGAAAACGATATATCCTAAAATAAAGACCCATTTAAGACCATTATATGAATAATAAGTAACCATATTAGCTGGATCAATATCATTCAAGAAATTTTCATAAGCGTTAATTACATCAAAATTGACTTGAGTTTTAATATAATTGCTCCATGCTGCAAGTCTTGAGATTCCATAAATTGATGTCCCAATTCCAAATGCAGAAGAAATACCTAAGAAAATATAATTTGTTGGATAATAAATTCTTCTTTTTTGAGAATAAAACAAGAATGAAATTGCAGTAACAACAATTCCAATTAATCCAAAATTAAATAAGAAATGGTTAAATACTTGTAATTGTCCTCCATATCCACCACTCTCTTTTGCAAAACTAACAAAGTAGTGCATATCAAGACCATAAATTTTTTCATTTCTATATGCATAAGCTGCTTTAGCATAGTTTTCGCTCCAAACACCATAATTTGTAGCTGCAGTTTTTGAAAAAGCAGCATCTAGAATATAAAATTCATAAAATGGCGTAAAAAATATTAAACTATAGACAAATAAAAATATCATAGAGAAAAAGAGAGCAAAAATAATAGGTTTTTGCAACTTATATATGAGATTTTTATTTGTATTTGGATTTTCTTTCATAATATTCTCTCCATACATAACTTTTATCTTAGGACCCATAAAAGGGCCCTAAGATTTTAAACGACAAAGTAAAATTTATACTATAACTTCATGACTTCGTAAGCTTCGTTATAAATTGTAACCAACTTCTTTAATTGCTTTTCTTCGTTAATAAAGGTAAGATAACCTGATTTGCTCTTTAAAGTTGTCCCATCACTTGCCGTTCCTTCAAAACCATTAACAACATATTCATCCCAAAGGTTATATGCACTTGTACTTGATTTTGAATTAATATCATTTAATCCGCCTTTTTCAAGGGTTTGAGTTGTTGTAGCTTGACCACTAGTTAAATTGAATGTTGTAGGAGTAATTGTATAGAATGGATCTTCCGTGAATTCTAATTTAACGTGTTTAAATGTTCCAACCTCTAAAGCATGTGCAACAACATTGACACCATATAAAGCATTAGCTGCCGTGCATTGTGCTTCAACACCATAGTTTTTAACTGAACCATTATTTAAGCCGGCACCAACAAATTTTCTAAAATAATCAGTGTATGATTTTTTACCAATAGTTGAATCAGCAAATTGTTCTAAAGTCTTTTCTGATAATTGTGGAACACCATTAACGATTTCAGTATAATAGCCTTCACTCTTTGGTCCACAAGTATATAATGCTTGACCCTCTTCCGAATAGAAGAAATCAAATAATTTTAATGCCTTTGCCAACTTAACTTCATCTTTAACAATAGCAGCATTGATACACCAACCTTCAGTTTTAACGCTTCTCCAGCTTTCTGTGAATTGGAAGTATTTACCATTGTGATTCCAATCAGCAACAGCATTTATAATAGGTCTAAAATTATATCCTTCAACGTTTAGTGAATTTCCCTTTTCATTTAAAGCGCCTTGAGTTTGTGAATAATCATACATCATAAATCCACAATAATTCTTCTCATTAACAACATTACCATTGCCATTAAAGAGTTTTTCTGCAAATTTACCACTAGATGCACCATAATTTGATCCTTCATGGAAACCAGTAGCAATCAAACCTTCTTGATACAAAGCATTTAAATTTTCAAGTAAATCAGTAACATCAGATTCGCCTCTAGCATCATGTATTTTGCCATCTTCACCGACATATAAATAGCCACTTCTAGATTCAAGACCTCTAACTCCCCAAAGTTGACCAGCCCATCTATACATATCAGCAATTCTTTGGTTGTTGTATTCTCTAGGAACATAAACTACCATTTGTGTATTAGAAATTCCAGTTAATACATATGGAGAAACCTTAACAACTCTCATTAAAGCAATCATTTCATCAGCATCATAACATGCGTCAACGCCTAAGAAAATATCTGAAAGCTTCTTATATTGTGAACCATATTTTGCAGTTAAATAATCTCTAAATTGTTTAACCATCACTTTTGATGTTCTATCACTTTGAGCTAATGCATTTTGTTGTTCAATAATGTTCTTTGTAGCGCTCTTTGTAACAGTTTTAGTTTTATCGTTTTCCATTGATTCTGGAACTGTAACAGAGTAACTTGTATCACTAACTTTTGCAGTATATTTATTTGTTGTCCAAATTGAACTATCAGTATCCCAATTAGTTGAATCATAATCAGCATCTAATAATTTTTCAACAAAATCAGCTCTGACTAATGTATATTTTTCAATATCATCAAATCCATCAAAATATGGAGCATAATAGATAGCATTCTTTGAATTATCTTCATGACTTGCTGTTTCAATAGAAACTTTAACGATTGGATTAGCATCTAAGAAAGCTTTAAAGTTAGGCATCTTTCCAGCATCCATATATTTCTTTAAATCTAATATTGTTCCGCCAGTTGTGCCATATGAAGAAATATCAGAAGCATTACCAACTGCAATATCAGCAAATTGTTTTGTTTCCCAGTTACTCTTGAAATAATCAGTCGCTTTACCGCTAGAATCAGTAACATCATCAATTGTGAAATTTAATTCTTCTTGAACAGCTTTCCAAACTGGTTTGAAATCACCTTGTTTAACTTGTGTTCCTTTTGGTGTCACATAATCAACATCTTGATTAAACTTCATACCAGTATCTTTGTTATAGTTAAGTGAAATTGATAATGTACAATGTTCATCAGCAGGATCTGGTGTTGGATCTGGATCTGGTGTAGGAGTTGGTGTTGGATCTGGATCTGGTGTTGGAATAACAGGATCTCCTCCACAACTTGCAAGTACCATTGAGCATAACGCTACACCTAATACCGCTAAAAATCTTTTAGTTTTCATTTAATAAATTCTCCTTTTTAAGATTTTTGTTTTTATTTTATAAGTAGAAACTACTTTATAACCTATTCTTTAACGCCGCCAAGGTTAACACCTGCAGCAAAATATTTTTGAATAAATGGATAAATGATAATAATTGGAATAATTGCAGCGACAATCATACAATAAAATAATGATGTCATTGAAAATGTTCCATAATCTGGACGGGAATCAAGAGTATTCATTTCATCAAGGAATGTTTTAATAAAGACTTGAAGTGGTTGTTGTAATTCATCAGAAACAACTTGTGCAGCCCAGAAATAACCATTCCATCTAGAAATACCATAAAATAAACCAACAGTAGCAATTGTTGCTTTACTCATTGGGATATAAACCTTATTACAAATTTGTGTTTCAGTAGCACCATCGACAATGGCAGCTTCTTCAACTTCTTTTGGAACACCAGAGAAACCATTTCTTAATAAGATAACGTTGTAAGCATTTAAACCCATTGCAACAACGACTAACCATTTATCATCAATGATACCGATGTTATGGAAGACTTCTTTAGTATTGTCATAATTAAGTTTTGTTGCAAATAAACCAGCTGAAAACCACATTGTAAAGACGAGTAAGAAGTTCAAAACTCTATTGAAAGGAATTCTCTTCTTACTTAATGCATAACCACCATAGATGGAAACAAACATTGCAAATATCGTTCCAAGAGCAGTTAAGAATAAAGTGTTTGAATATGAAATCCAGAATCTCTTTCTTTGAAAAACATTAACAAATGCATCAAATTGGAAAGAATCTGGGAAAAGAATTAAAGTACCAGCTTCCATTTGATCTTTGCCAGCAATAGCTGCGCAAATTGAGTAAACAAATGGATATAAACAGAAGAGAGCAAATACAGTTAAAAAAGTATAAGCCAAGATTTTAAATATAATCTCTGATTTATCTAAACGTTTCATAATCTAATTTCCTCCAAGTATTAATAGAGCGATGTATCGCTAACTTTACGAGCAATCATGTTACTGCCAATAACAAGTAACATAGCAATTATTGCGTTAAATAAATCGGCACTTGCAGCAATTGATTTTGATAAAACCGATGAAACTTCGCCGCCAACCATACCTGCACTTCTCATAACATATGTAGCAACGATATCTGCAGTTTCATAAATTGAATTGTTATATAAAAGGTAGACTTTTTCATAACCAACAGTGAATAATTTACCAATTTCAAGAATTAACATAATTGTTAAGGTTGAAGCAATGCCTGGGAAAGTAACATATCTAATTTGCGACATCTTACTAGCACCATCCATTCTTGCAGCTTCATAACTCGTAGGTGAAATAGATAAGATTGCAGCGAAATAAACAATACTTCCATAACCAGCCGCTTCCCAAATACCAGAGACTTGATAAACAGCTCTAAAGTATTGAGGATCACCAAGTAATTTCGCACCTTGTGGAATTAAACCAATAGTCGTTAAAGCTTGACTAATAATACCACCACCAAATGTATCGGTTTGAGGAGCAACAAGTAATTGAACAAGAGTTGTAATAACAACCAAAGAAACAAATTTTGGAAGATATGAGAAGATTTGAACAATGCTTCTATATACTTGATTTTTAACTTCACTAAAAAGTAAAGCTAAAATAATTGGGAATGGGAAACCAAAAAGTAACCCATAAAACGCGAGCATAAATGTATTTCTAAATGCTCTCCAGAAAAGTGGGTCTTCCATAATAGCTTTAAAACCTGCTAAACCAACAAAATTACTGCCCATAATTCCAAGGCCAGCGTTAAAGTCTTTAAAAGCAACAGTTAACCCGTACATTGGTAAATATCTCCAGAAGATAAATACAAATACGAGTGGTAAAAGCATTACGTATAAACGCCAATCTTTTAAGATTCTTTTGCCAACAAATTTCCAATGATTTTTCTCATAGTATAGTTGGACCTTTTCTCTTTCAAATTCTGCAGTGTTTTCTTTCATAATTTTGCTTCCTTATTATCTTTTATATTGCTCTCACTTTTATCATTTTCATGAGATTTATATAGATCATCCAGTTCTTGAAGATCTCGAACTGTAAGTTCTCCTCCATCGAGGAGATTTGAGTTATCAATTTCTCCATATTCTGTGAATGGTTTATCACTATTGAAATTTGGAGATTCTTGATATTCCTTTAAATGTCCTAGTTTTGCTCGATCTTGAACATATTTGATGTATTCAACACTTTCAACTAAGATTTGACCATTCTTTCTATTTGCTACGAATACGATAATTATTGAAATTACAATACTCATACTTTCAAGAACGACTTCTACTCTTAAGTTGTTAACAAATGTTTCACCAAATGTTGAAATATTAAATAACCCAAGAATCAAACATCTAGTAAGAATTACACATGCATAACTTATTAATAAATAAGGTATAAATACATAATTCTTTTTTAAAGTTTTTCGACCTATAACGTATTGAAATATAATTACAGGAATAATAATTGATATTGCTCCACCAATATAGGCCACGTATTGTGATAGTACAGAGGACTCACCTACAATACAAGCTGTAATTGCTCCCGCTATGGCTACGATAATTCCTGCTATTCCTATTCTATATATACATATTAGAGAAAGAACAACAGAATAAGAGAGAAATATTAATTTATAGGTTAAGATATTTGTTGTAGCAAAATGATTTAAAGCTTCAAATATTATGGCAATTATTGTAAATGCACATAGATCTATAAACTTATATTTTTTTAAACTCATGTGAAAGCCCTTACATACAATAATTTTAATTAAATCAAATATAAGTGTCAAATATTTGTTGTATACAACACGAAATTTTTTTATAAAAAGTGAAAAAGTGCGATTAGACCGAACATTTTTCATCAATGAACTACAATATAT
>CAVGUA010000118.1:0-15199 GCA_963632335.1 Parabacteroides goldsteinii | reverse complement strand
ATTATGGTCAGTCATATGCCAAAATGTTATTAACAAGGTTTTCAACATCGCCCCGTGTCTGATCGATAAAAACACGATCTAACAGGACGTCCAAAACTGAGCTGTACAACTGCTCAAATTCGTCTTCACTCATATTTGCAAAAGAAATTGACTTTGCGACAAGCCGAAATTTGTCGGGATTTTGAATTGATTGCACCATTTCGAAGTAGCCCGCTAAAATCGTTAACTGCCGCCGAAACTGATCAAAAGTCGTCTTTACTTGTTGTCCTCGATACATTAGCGGCGGCGGATTCCACGCGTCATACGCAAGCTTTAGCAATGCGAAAAACTTTCGATGAAACTTGATGCTCCGTGTTCTCGTGTAGCTCACTTTGACGCCTTGACCGACTTTAACTTTCGCAAGTGCTTCGGCTGATTCTGCATCAGCCGGCACTAATGCGCCGCGTGGCGTCTTTATCATGTATGCGTCAGTCATCTATTTCTCGTTTAAAAATGCCGATTCCCTTAAAATTGAAGCTCTCACCCAAACAATTTAAAAAAGGAATCGACATGGGACTTTTAGAAGACACCGTTAAGCTTCTTGAACGCATTCCAGGCTGGAAGAAAATCTCCGAATCACCAGAAAGAATTGACGCTTTAGAAAAGCGAATCGAGCATCTAGAAAAACTTCTTTCCGGTTCTGGTGAGTTATGCCCGAAATGCAAGAAGCCAACATTTGAACTCATATCTTCAAGATCTCATCCAGTTTTGGGTTCGTTTGGTGCGCAGCTGAATCTTTATCGATGCAGTCGCTGCAATCATCAACAAGAGAAAATGACTGAGTAACACCCTCAACGAGCGCCTTAATTTGCTCAGGAGTCGCTCTTGTGTAATCTTTTAAGCACAAGAGCATTCCTTGTTTAGTTTTGGATAATTGAATAATCATTTAGCCGTCCAGAACTAAAAAGAATCCCTTCTCGTGATATGCTTGAATTTCCGATAAACAAACATCAAGAGGGGATTCTTTATGACAAAAACAACCATTGAAAATGGAAAAATGTCGTCAGACGTCAACAAATTAGTGACCGCAGAATATGTTTGCGAATGCGGTAATAAATTTGAAGTTTCCATGACGTTTCCTGAAAATCTCTCAAAAATCAAAACAGATGGTATTAAAATACAAGGTGTTAAATGTCCTCGTTGCGACAAACCTGCTGTTCTTCCGAAAGGCTTTTATTCTGTTGAAGGATTTTGCCTTGTACGACAAGCTGATCTAAACTAACCTCGACAGAACCATCGCTTTCAACAGAGACTTTTCCGTCTTTTGCGATGGTTACCTCTCCACCTTTCAGCAGCTTTATCTTCATTCTTGATTCTCCAGTTCAGGCCAAATATCTCGCCAGTCATCTCTAAGATCTTTTCTCGTTACTTTTCCGCCTGTCGCTTTTTCGATTGCGACGCAGCGGTGAACTGGAATCGGTGCTTTTCCTGTTTTCCAGCAGTGAACATCAACATCTGTTGCGCCAATTGCTTTTGCTAGACGATGCTGGTCTCCACGATTTCTTAAGTATTTTATTAGCTTCATATCGATATTTTAGTACAAACCTAACGCAAAGTGCTAACAATTTAATAAAAAATTTTATTAGTTTTGTACTAAAATTGTTTTAGTGAGGTAAAACCATGGAAGCGGAAAGAGTAAGAACGGAAAATGTAAAATTACTTGTCAAAAAACACGGATATGAAAAATTAGCTTCGATGATAGGAAGAGGAAGGGCGCAGGTGAGTCAGTGGGCAAACAACACGATAAACAGTAGAACAAAGAAGCCGACGTGCATTAGCTCAAGATCATGTCGATCAATTGAAAAGATTCTTGCATTGACTCCTGGTTGGTTTGATGTGCCACACGACGAAATGGATGAACAGCAAGTCGTCGTTATTGAAAAATCAACAGGAACAGCCGCATTCGACGTGCTTGATGTCAAAGCGTCCTGCGGACCAGGCTATCTCAACAGGACTGAAACAATCATTTCTCAGCTCAAAATGCCGTCAGAGCGAGCATTAGAACTTATCGGAACAACCAACCCTTACGGCACGATTAAGCTCATCACGGCGACAGGAGACTCGATGATTCCGACAATCAATGCGGGCGAGCAGTTGTTTGTCGATACAGGCATTAGAGAGTACATCGGTCAAGGTGTTTATTTGTTGCTACACGGCGGTGAATTGATTTGTAAGCGCTTAAGTCTCGTCGGTAGTGCTATCGAAGTGTCATCCGACAATTCTTTTTATAAATCATGGCTTTGGAAAGACAAACCAGAGGAAACAATCATTGTCGGCAAACTGATTCGTTCAATGCCGATACAAATTAAAACGTTTTAGGAGGTTAAAAATGAAAGGCTATCTCAACAGGACTGAACAGAAAGATATTCCACCTCCGATACCGCCACAAAATAGAGGTCGTGGTTTTGCTCAAGACGAAGCGCCAAAGAAAACCGCAAAATAAAAAAACTGTGCTATTATGAATGCGGACTTAGTTTCAGTTCTTGAGGTTAAATCAGTAAGATAGATATGTTACACAGTTTGCTGTAAGCAGGAATCTCCTTGTTTTTGCAAGGAGAAATGTTAAGTCTGATGTTCTTTTATTTTACCGCTCTCATGTAGAGCGGTATTTTTTTGAACTGTTTCTGAAACGGAAATAGTTCATCTCCAGCGAATTCGAGGGAGTTAAAGATTAAAAACACCAGATGCGGCACACGCAAACAATGATAGTGATGATGCAATCAAGCACAAATTAAAAGCAATCGACGCTATTTTGTTTGATTTTCTTCTTTCTATAATTGTTTCTTCAAAGTTAAAAAGTTTCATCATCTTTAAATATCTCAAAGACTCTTGATTTTCAACAAGATCTGAAACGTCATTTTCTGAAAATGTACCGAATGCAGTTGCAAATTTGTTTGACCAGATAAAACAAAAGCAAACACAAAAGCAAATAAACCAAACCACGCCAGCAGACGCAATCAAATAGCTTAAGTTATTCGATGATATCGAAATACTTGCTGCAATCGGCGCAATCAAAGCGATTAACAGCGTTTGAAACTTGCTTCTAAGCGTTAATCTTGCTTGTTCTTGCTGTTTTAACTCTTCTAAAACAATCGACAACAAAAAATCTAATTTGTCGTTCGACGTCTCACAGATCTTTTTCCATAAATTTTCTTTTGTCATTTTGTCATTCAATCACATCGTTGCTTTTATCTCAATCATCATAACAAAAACATAAAAAAATACATAACAATGTATTGCATATGCGTTAGGTTTTTACTAAAATAATACCTAACGAATTGATAGAGAGGAATTAGGCATGAAACGACTCAAGAAAAACGTGTTGGAAGTTTTATCTGGGCTGCTTTGCGGCGCAATCATCATTATTCCGATGATGGCGGCTTACTGGTTAAGACCATTTATTTACGGAGGCTTTTAATGAGTCTTGTTGAACTTGTAATCAAGTACAAATTTGACGACTTGCTCTGGGTTGATGGAGTTTTTTACAACCTAACGAACGATGAAGGTTTTTGCGTTTGGAAAGCTTTAAAAAATAGAAAACTCTACCGTGACGCATTGAGACTGAATTTCAGAAAAGTCGATGTTGATGAGATTGCAGCAAGGTACACAAAGAGTTTGAAAGAACTAGAAGCAATGGACAGAAAAAGAGAAACCCTCTAACACACAACAGCATGCTAGAGGGTGAGTTAAGTACTACTTACATTTTGGCAGGGAGAAATATAGCATGAATAACGAAGCTGACGCAAGAGAAAAGTGGCTAGAAAATCGTCGCTCAGGTATCGGTGGTTCCGATATCGGCGCAATTATGGGGTTGTCAAAATTTAAAACAGCCTACGACGTTTATTTAGACAAAACAGGTCAAAGCGAAAAAGTCGACAATGCAGCGATGCATTGGGGAACAATTCTCGAGGATGTTGTTGCTAAAGAATACGCAAATGTTGAAGGTCGCAAAGTTCAACGAGTTAATCAAATGCTGCGACATGCCGAACATGACTTCTGCGTTGCAAATATCGATCGAGCAGTCATTAACCCTGATATTGCCAAAATCGTACGTTGGAAAGACGGCAAGCTAACAACCGACCGCATTCTTGAATGCAAGACTGCAAACGGGTTTAAAACAAAGATATGGGGCGAAGCGGGAACCGACTATGTGCCTGAATCTTATTTAGCGCAAGTGCAGTGGTACATGTTCGTAACGCACGCAAAATTAGCTGATTTGGCAGTATTGATTGGTGGTCAAGATTTTCGGGTTTATCACATCGAAAGAGATGACGCACTAATCGAAATGATGTTTGATGCGGCAAACACATTTTGGACAAATCTCAAAAACGGTATTGCGCCAGCACCAGAAACCGTTGATGCAGCATCAAAATGTTGGAAGCAATCGAATGCAGAAAAAACGATTGCAGTCGATAGTCTTTCTTCTGATTTTGACGAATTAGCCGAAATTAACGAACAGCAAAAAACACTCAAACAGCAAGAAGATGCAATTAAAGCTCGCATTATGACGCACATGCAAGATGCTGAAAGCGCAACGATTAACGGCATCACAGTCTGCACCTGGAAAACACAGACATCACGACGTCTTGACTCAAAAGCACTGAAAGAAGCGCATCCCGATTTATACAAAGCATTTACCAAAGAATCAACAAGCAGAAGATTTTTAATTAAGTAAAAAGGAAGAAAAAATGAACGCAGTTACGACTAAAGGCGGTTTTAATCTCGCTCCACAAAATTTAGCAGAAGCCATGGAGTTTGCAAAAGTACTCGCATCTTCAACCATTGTGCCGAAAGACTATCAACGCAATCCTGGCAACATTTTGGTAGCTCTGCAATGGGGAGCTGAAATCGGTCTTGCGCCATTGCAAGCGATGCAAAACATCTCAGTAATTAACGGACGACCAGCCGTATGGGGTGATGCAGCTTTGGCGTTGGTCAGAGGTTCTGGTTTACTCGAATACATCAAAGAAGACTCAACAGACACAGAAGCGACCTGCATTATTAAACGCAAAGGTGAAGAAGAAGCAGTTCGTACATTCTCAATGAATGACGCCAAGAAAGCAGGATTGGCTGGAAAACAAGGTCCATGGTCAAGCTATCCCAAACGGATGATGCAGATGAGAGCGAGAGCGTGGGCATTAAGGGATGTATTTACTGATGTTCTGCGTGGTGTCGGAATTGCTGAGGAAGTAAGAGATATACCACCTGAAAAAGACATGGGTGACGTAGAAGTTGTCGGTCAAACAAAATCAGAGCAGCTTAAAAATAAATTGATTGGACGTTCGATTGATGAAGCGATTGAAAAGATTAACGCCTGTCAGTCTTGCGAAGAATTGAAAGCATTAGCAAGCACATTCAAAGGTAAATTCACTGGAGAAGCTTATAACAAAGTGATGCACGCATACAAAACGAAGCATCAAGAACTCAAAGAAAAACAACAGCAATTAACTGATCAAAGCACAGGCGAAATCACAATGACTTTCGCACAAATCGCCGAACAAATCAGTAAATCAGAAAACCAAGACATTTTAGATATCGCAATCGACAACATTGCGCTCGTACCAGAAGCGCAGCGTGATGAGTTATACAAGCTCGCAGAAAAACAGCAGGAAAAGTTTAGTCATTAACTGCCAAGCACCGTAACGGTGACCCCAGGATCAGGTGGGTAAAAACCGATTCAGCGCAGCCAGTTCTTCTTCTCTCTGGTGATGTTGCGGACAGCTCGGAAAGACGAGCGCTTAGAAGCGAGGAGTCTGAAAAGGTATTTCAGCAATTCATTAAACAAAAAGAGCTTAGCCAGACATTAGCCCTGGTATTTGCGGACTCCTCGCTTGTGAGATGCTTTTCAGGAGGGTTTTCTTAGAGTATGAAAACGACTAGCGGGGTTTGTCGTCCGTATTTGGTGGCATCTCACAAACTTTACAGGTGGTGATATGGAAGATAAGAAAAAAGAGTTTGAGCAGTATAAAGATGACATTCAGGAGATTTTGAGGTTTGCGGAAAAACTGGTTACTGGTGATCGCTTACAAGATTACGGATCACCTGAAGAATCATTTAATTGCATCGCAAAGATGTGGAGTGCATTTAAAGGTATTGAATTTACTGCGCAGGAAGTCGCTTTAATGATGGCTTTACTCAAGATCTCAAGACTAAGAAACAGTCTTGATCATTATGACTCATGGCTTGATTTATTGGGATATGCAGCAATCGGCTCAGTCTTAGGAGAAGAAGATGGCATTTAGGATGGTTTTAGGTGTTCCTTGGTTTGATTCTGACGGTTTGCCACCACAGAAATATACCGATTTGAATGGTAATTTCAGAACAAATACAACAAAAATCGATTTGTTTTTAGAAAAGCATTCTCGTGAAATGTCACCTCAAAAGATTGCCGATCGCTTTAAATGCTCACCTGAGCTAATACGTCGTCGCATGAATTTTTTAGGTGTTAGCGGCATCAAGATCATCGGAAAAATCGAGCAAGACGAGATGCGAGAAAAATTCCTAAAAGGAATGGCCATTAAAGATTTGATGGCGCATTTCAACAGAAACAAAATGCAGGTTTTAAGAGTGCTTGAACCACTGATTCGTGAAGGACATGGAAATGGCTGTCAGTAAAAAGAGGAAAGGCGCTAAAAAGTATCAACCAAAACGCATTGATACGACGGGACTAAAAGCGATTACGGATAGAAAACCATTTGATGAAAAAGGCACAGAAGATTATTGCATGGACTTCGGGTGGGTTTCTCTAACAAAAATGATGTCTGAGCCGAATCGAAAAGACTTTACTCGAATGCTACAGATCACAAACGAGGTCGTTTTTCTGCTGAATTTAGGCTACGGCGATAACGATCCGGCAGTTGATCGCACGCTAAACGGCGTTCAAAAGGTCATTAAACGTCACGACGCAACGGGCAGTTGGGTTCTTGATGGCGTACAAATTCAGGATTTACGGCGAGTTTTAGCGATCTGGGAAGAGCAATGCAAGAAATGCCCAGCAGGGCTTTTGACAAAAACAAGGAAAGTCTTAGACGTTTGGGAAAGATCAAAAGGCAAAGCGAATCCTCAGAAGAAAACAGCACGAATCATTAGAAAGAAAAACGGCGACTTTGAGTTACAGGCAGCATGAAAATAATTAAAAAATGGACATACGAAGAAGAAAGCAATCTAAGAATTTGGTTTATCAATCAAAAGATGACTGCAAAAGAGATTGCAGAAATAACAGGTAGAACCGAGTGCTCCGTTGAAAATCGCTTATATCGATTAAACATCAAAAAAGAGGAAAGAGTGCCTTGGATTCCTGCTGAAGATAATTTTTTAATCAAAAACTACAAGAAATTTAGGTTGAGTTATTTGGCAGAGAGACTTGGAAGGTCACCAGGCAGTGTTCGCAACCGAATTAGAAATTTAAAACTAACATTGGGAGATTAAATGATTTTAGCCGATGCAGAAATTAAGAAGTTAGTCGAAGAGCAAAACATGATCGAAGACTTTGTCGATCATCAAGTGAAAGAAATCGACGGCAAGAAAGTCATCTCGTACGGACTTTCGTCACATGGCTACGATGTGCGCTTAGCTGATACGTTGAAGATTTTTAGAGGTCGTCAAAGCGAAACATTTGACCCTAAAAATCCTAAAGATCCACACTTCATGCTTGTTAAGGGTCGCGATGCGATTGAAATTCCGCCCTACTCTCATGTTTTAGGCTATTCAATCGAGCGATTCAAAATTCCGAGAAATATCATGTGCTTAGTCGAAGGTAAATCAACATATGCAAGAAGCGGGCTTTTCTGTAATGTCACACCATTAGAAGCAGAATGGGAAGGTCAAATCACATTGGAGTTTTTTAACTCCTTAAGTGTGCCGGTGAAGATGTATTTGAACGAAGGCTGCTGTCAGGTGCTTTTCTTCGGCGGGATGCCATGCGAAACATCTTATGCAGATCGCGCAGGTAAGTATCAAGGGCAAATGGGCATTACTTTATCAAAGGTTTAATCATGATTACGTGGCTCATTCAACATGAAATCTTATTCAGAGCCACGATTTTTATCGTGACGTATGGGTGTGTGATTTATTTGATTGCGAGAGGACGATGAAACTAGACATCAAAATGTTTATAAAAACTGTAGCTGTCATGATTGTTTGCCAGACTATTCTTATTCTTGTTTGTATTGGTGTCCATTGGATTGGCGGCGGAGTAATTGAAAGAGGAGAAGCATTAAAAAGTATTTTTTCGATAGGTTTAATCGTTCCCCTTATTGCATGGCTTTTTATTATGCCAATGGTTTCTCTTAAGGAGCATTAAAAATGGATATCAATGAAATTGCTAAAAAGTCTTTAATCAAAGGCGTCAAGCTTGGTGCGGAAACTGCTGCTACGTATATCGATGACATTTTTGTCATCAAGAAAACACGTAAAGCCGTAAAGCGGCTCGTCAAGTACATTAAAAAAGCAGAGATTCAGGTTGATATACAAGACGACAAGGTTCATCTAACCGAAGAGCATACAGTCGTGCAAGATGACAGCGTGGAAAGCATCGAAGGATGCGCTCACTGCGGTGCGTTCACTTCAAGCTTCTACAAATACTGCCCGAATTGCGGAAGCCTGATTTTACGGAGAGTAACGGATGAAGCTTGATGATTCAACAATCGCAATCATCGTTTTATGTGTATTAGCGACACTTGGAGCTGGGCATTTAGCTGATTTGATATTCATTCGAATCAAAGCCTTAATCAGAGAAGCAATAGCACTCTACAGCGAGAACAAGATGTATAACGCATGGAAAAAATCACTTATGCGAAAGATTGATGAATCGACAAAGATTGTTAAAGAGTAATTAAGAAAAACTAATTTCGGACAAGAAAATGATTGCACTGAACGAAAATCAACGGTACACTAATTCCACGTTAGCAAAATCTAACGTCGGGATTGGCGTCCTGGATTACGTGTGGCGGACAGCCGCTATCAGAGCGGTATTTTTATGTCCGAATAGTCTCCTTTTATGGGTAGGCTATGCATGGTGCAGCAATGCACGCTGGTTCTATCTCCGCACGTCCAGTACGCCAACTTGTATAGTCCTACCCGCCACGATTGGCGTCGTAGCGGTAGGTTCTAAAAAATCTATAAAAGGAGATAGCATGCTCTTGCAATCTACAGTTACGCCCGTAACACTTCAATCATTCAGAAATTGCATCACAGATATTGATAGTTTGTCGCAAGAAAATCTATCAAGAATCGCATCAATCGCAAAACTCGCTAAAACGTGTCTCGAATCAGGCAATCATGCGCTCATAGAAGATGTCGCATGCGCTTTATCAGTCATTCAGTATATTGCAACAACGACAGCCGATGACGTTAATTCGTCTGCTGAAAGTGTTGGTTGCAATTACAAAGGAGAGTGAGATGGAAGATTTAACACCAATCGAAGAAACGATAGCAAAACTATCACACGATGCACCAGATATTCCTTATCCATTGATGTTTCAGCTTTTAAACGAGGTTCTGCACGCAGAGTTCAAGAATCTTTCAGAAGATGGTGCTGCGAAGTTAATCGGCTTAGCAGCGTTTTGTTACAAGAAATCAAAAGAGGAGTTTCTCGAATCGCTGCTGAAAACTCCACAAACGTTGAATTAAAAAATTAGGACAATCCAAATTTGGGTCGTCCTCTTAAACAAAATCAACCGACTCAAATCTGAGCTGGTTAACAAACCCAAATCTGGGGCGGTTGAACAAACAAAAAGAATTGTAATTATGAACGAAATAACATTATTTGAAAACGTTTCTTTTGGTTCTATTAGAACTGTACAAATCGACGGAGAAATTTGGTTTGTCGCAAAAGATATTTTAATAGCACTCGGTTATGCGGAAAATTCTAATCCAGCTAAAGTTATGCAAGCCATTCCCGATGAATGGAAGGGTGTGAAACAGATTCACACCCCTGGCGGAGTGCAAAAAGTCTTAATACTCAAGGAACAAGGGCTATATTTCTTCTTAGGTCGTTCCGATAAACCTAAAGCATTACCATTTCAAAAGTGGGTGGCAGGAGATGTTATTGTGTCGATTCGCAAGACTGGCTCTTACGGTGCTTTTGCGGATATGCTTCCAAAGAATTTTCCAGAAGCGCTTAGAGCATTAGCAAAATCCGAAGAAGAGAAAGAAGTCTTAAAGATTGAGCGTGACAAAGCAATCAGAGCAAAAGGACAGATTAGCAGCAGCCGAGAAGCGAAAGCTTTAAATATGCTCTCACAGCAAAGCAAAACCATCAGAAAGCTTGAGGATAAATTGGGTATCGGCGAAACGTATAAGACGACAAAAGCAATTCCGTGGATTAGTGAAGTCTTTCAAATCTCAAAAGGGATGTATTCGCAGGTCGGTAAAGTTTTAACCAAAATCTCAAACAAAATGGGATTCCCAGTTAGAAAGATTGAAACGCCAGATTATCCAGGAGGTGTTAATGCATATCACGTCGATGTCGTAAGTGAACTTTACGATGAATTGTTTAGAAATCCAGCATTGTTATCAAAGTATCGTGTTTATTAAGAAAAGGAAATAAAAATGAAACATATTTTGCAAGTTACTACACCAAAAAATAACACCACCGTTTATCTAAATGCCGATTTAATTCGTGGCGTTTGTTTGTCAGAAGACAAAAAGACAACCAATATTCTTTTTGACAACACGAGTGATAGTTATGTTCCTGTCGTCGAAGACATTGATACCGTCTTAAAAAGAATCAAAGAGCTTTATGCGGGAGAATTTGATTTTATGGCGTATGACGATTGCGCAGAAGAAGATTGCGAAGAAGATGAAATTGACGAATGCGAAGAATGCCAGGAAGGCGTAGCAAAAGGAGTCAATCAGGCGATAAGAACAATGATCTTTGTTTTAACCGATAAAGTCGGATTAAGTCTCAGTAAAGTTTATGAAATCGAAAGAGAAATAAGAAAACAAACTGGCGTTGAAGAATTGGATTAAATATGTTTTACACAAAGAATTTAAAGTTTATGCGACTCACAAAGTCGGACGGCGCTGAAATCTGGATTGGTGTGCATAAAATTGAATCTGTCGCAAAAGGTAAAGAATGCACAATCGTTAGCACCAACAACGGCACGTATTTTGTGCAAGAATCGCTCAAAGAAGTGCTTGATGCTTTGAAAGATTAGGAGAAACGCATGAAAAAGTTTGTTGAATTTACTGATGCTTATTCAGGTGAAAAAGTCGCAATCAAAGCTGATCTTGTTGAAGCGATTTGTAAAGAAAAAGACTCAACAGGCATTGTTCTGAAAGGTCAAAAAGTTTCTTTCAAAGAATCTTACGAAGAAATCAAAGCGATTCTCGAAGAAGATGAAGCGGTTAATTTTGCTGTAGCAGATGACAAAATCAACACAGCAACCACAATCTCAATTGAAGAAGCGAAAGCGAAGTCAAAAGAAGTGCTCGATAAGTGCCTCAATACGGTCTACATGAGATTAGAAGAATCAGGAATGTCAGTCGATTTTATCGGTAGCGTGAAAGATTCAATGATAAACAGTGTTAAAGGTATTTTGTGATGGATAGTGAAATTGATGTCGGAAAGCTAGCCGAAGCTATTTCTGCACAGATTCGACCAGAAGTACCTGTCGAATATGCATTATGGGGAATTAAGAAATTAGCTGCATGGCTCGACTGTTCTGAGAGTAAAATACGAGTTTTAGTCAGTCAAGGTGATTTTCCAGTATCGTATCGCATCAAAGGTGGCTATCGGCGATGGCGAGCGAAAGAAGTAATCCAATGGGCTGAACAGTTTCGAGGAAAAGAAGCTTCGATATAAAAAGCACTTGACGGGGTTGCTGCTGTTAGTTTAAGCTAAATGTACTACTTAACTTACAGCGGTCATCGCTACCCGTCAGCTTGCGATTTTTTTATGTCTATTGACATACACTCAATCAATGAGCGGGATGATAGATGTTAATAAAACACCTGAAAGGGAAATAGCATCAACCGACTGTAAGCGGTAGTTGAGTCCTGCTCGCCCTCACGTCTGGCGAGCTTAAACTAAACTTACGGAGGACAAAATGTCCGTTCAATCACATCAAGAACTCAAAGATACTATCGAATTCATCGATGGTTTATCTCAATCAGAATTATCCGAAATCATTTCAATCTCCCGAATGGCATCGGCGTATCTCAAGACTTTGAGCGTCAATAACGAAGATATCGCTAATGCGCTGTCAGTCATCAGAAACAAAGCTGAATGCATGATGAATTGCATCAATGCGCAAGCTGAAGAAGTCGGCTGTAACTGCAACGCTTAAATTAACCGAACCAGATTTGAAATCTAAAAGGGTCGCATTTGAAATGCGCACCTTAAAACAGGAGATATAAAAATGAATGAATTGCTCAAAATCAAAACCAACAACATCAACAACGAATCTGTTAACACCGTTAACGCAAGAGATTTGCATGAGTTTTTAGAGGTAGGAAAAATCTTTGCGGCTTGGATTAAGGAACGCATCGAAAAGTATAATTTCATTGAAAATCAAGACTTTGTTTGCTTTCCAATTTTGGAAAGCAAAGGTAGGGGTGGTCACAACAGAATTGAATACTACTTGTCGCTCGACATGGCAAAAGAACTCGCTATGGTTGAAAACAACGAAAAAGGCAGACAGGCAAGACGTTATTTCATCGAATGTGAAAAGAAAGCGAAGAGTCAAGCTGTCGACCCATCCAAACTCAGTCGTATCGAAATTCTACAGATTGCGATGAATGCCGAAGAAGAAAGAGCGAGGCTTGAAAAAGAAAACAAAGAGCTTGCGCCGAAAGCACAAGGATTTGACAGAGTCGCTTTATCTGAAGGTAGCATGAATTTGACAAGAGCTGCTAAGGTACTCGACGTTCAGCCTAGAGTGCTCATCGATTTTATGTCGCAAAACAAATGGATCTACCGTAAAGCGGGCAACGGTCGCTGGTTAGCGTATCAAGATAAAATCCAATCTGGCTATTTAACGCACAAAATCTATCAAAGAATATTAGACGACGGAACGGAAAGGTGTGACGAGCAAGTCTTAATAAAACCGAAAGGGCTTACAAGGCTATCCACAATTCTGAACAGTCGAGAACCTAGCGCAAATGCTATTCTACTCTAATCTTTGAGCGATGTCTTCAGCAGATTCATTATAATATGTCATTAATTGCTTGATGTTCTTATGACCGACGACTCTTGCGAGCGTGAGAACGTCAAGCTTACGAGAAAGACGAGTAATTGCTTCATGTCGAGAATCATGAAAATGTAGGTCATCAAAGCCAGCGACAGTCTTTAGTCTAAAAAAATTAGGAATAATTTTGCCGTGAAATAGGTATTTACCGTCTCTCGGCAAGACTTTAATAAGATTGATTGCTTTGGTTGATAGCGGTACTTTACGACTTGTTCCGTTTTTTGTCATCGGTAAAAAAGCAGTGCGCTTTTCAAGATTGATATTGTCCCACGTCAAACTTTGAATCTCGCCTGCTCGCATGGCGGTTTCTATTGCAAAAAGAAAAGCATGACATGCATACTGCCGCAACGTAACAGGAACACTTTCATAAGCGCAAGCTAACTTTAGTCTTTCTATTTCTTCTTCTGACACTCTTCTGTCTCTCGGAAGATTTTCTTTTGGTCTTGTAACATTAAAAAACGGATTAGATTCTATCCATCGCCACTCTTTAACCGCTAAAGTACAAATGTGAGATAAAAGCGCCATATCTCGACTAACTGACGGCGGTTGTACCTCTTTGAGTCTTTGCTGCTTAAACTCCAATACAGAATCTTCATTGACTTCTTTTTGAGCAATCGGGTATTTTTTGATTTTTGCTAAACGATATCTAGTATTACGTTGGTTTCTTCTTTTATCTAAATACTCATCCAAATATCGGTCAATCAATTCATGAAATTTGTAGATTTTCTTTTTTTCTTGAGGTTCAGAAAGAATAAGATTCTCGACTCGTATTGCCCAATCTTGAGCTTCTCTTTTTGTTTGAAATGTCGCTGACTTGGAAACCCCTCTTCTCTTTATAAAAACCCGCCAGCCTTTTCCGTATTTTTGAAATGATGCCATGGTGAAATGTGGAAAAAATGTGTAATTTGTGTACTAAAGTTTGTCATAGATTGTTAAAGACTGTCAATTAGTCGAATAAAGAAACTCTTTGATTTCATTGAAAAATATCGCAAATTATCAAAGAATATTAAAGTTTGAAAAACCTTAAAAATTGCACAGCTCGGGAGGTTATTAGCATTGATTTTTAAAGGATTTTCTTTGTATTGTGTAATTTTTGTGAGATTTAGCGTATTCAATCGGTCACTTTTGACTGCTCAGAATAGCTTTTCCAAAGCTCAATAACAGCGTTATGGCGTGTTGCACAATCATTGTAGCTTTTAATCAAATCAAGATGTGATTCAATTAATGTATCGACCGAATTATCCTGCGGTGGTGTTAGCGTATCACATGGTTTTGATAAAGCGCTATCGAGCGGTTGAAGTGTTGGTTTGACTGTAAGCGGCTCTGATGATTGACATGCGCTCATCATCAATGACACAAGAAGCAGGCAAAGGATTTTTGTTTTGGACATTTTTTAACTCCTGTTTTAAGTTTTTAATGGTCTTTTCGTTATTTTCTGCTTTTTTCTGATAGTCGTTTGCTTGTTTTGAGATTGACTCCCGCATTTCTTGTTCTTTAGTCGCAATTAACTTTTCTACTGCTTCTTTTTCGGCTTTATATTGATTTTGTATTTGCTCGATTTTGTTATTTAATCGATGACCGTTAATTGACCAACCAAGACAAAAAGCACCGCAAATTACTGCAGCAAATAATGTCCATGATAAATATTTACTCATAATCGTCCTTTTTGGTTATTAAAAATAGAAAAGCCACCAATTTTTGAGATTTTTGGTGGCTATTGGTTTGTTATTTTAATTTGATTAGCAAGTTAATTGCATTGTTCCGCCTGCTGCTCTGACTGCTTTTTCCATTTTATCAATTTTAATTTTGACATTTGGATTTGTAATTCTTGCAATTTCAGATGTCGGTTCGTCTAATGCTCTTGCTAAATCAGTTGGTCTAATTCTGTTTTCTAACATCGCATTATGCAAGATAATATTAAACTCTTCTGAGTTTTGCGAAGCGATTTTTGCAAAGCCACCGTACTAAAA
>CAVGUA010000117.1:0-15805 GCA_963632335.1 Parabacteroides goldsteinii | reverse complement strand
CTGTAGTGCTATCCGTCCATGTTTCTCCATCAGTAGTAGTTTGATTGTCTGTAATAGTATGACCAAGTGTGAAAAATGCAAAATGATCATGCCATAAATCATATGTAAATGGCGAAGATGCTATTGCAGTTGGATCAGGTGTTATACCTACTGAATTAGATGATTTTGCAACAAGAGTGTTTAAATCTGATGAAGTTTTATCGGCTTTTAAATCTAAAGCAGTATTTATTACTTTATTTTGTACTGGATTAGTTGAAGTTGAACTTAATTCTGAATCTACTGTGATAGTTGATGCAGAAGATGGAGGTGTATATCCCAAAGCAGCCACTACATTCTCTTTAGTTAATTCACTACGGATTGTAGCAGACGATTTATTTTCTACATTTCCTAAACCAACGTCATCTTTTGTATGGGTATGTCCAATATCAGATTTATCACTCAACGCTTCTGTAACAACCTTATTTTGCACTGGATTAGTTGATTCTGCACTTATATTTTCATCTACATTGATTATGTGTTTTTTATCTTCATTCTTAACATACTCGAACATCTCACTTGTATAATTTTGAAGATTGTCTAAATCAATATAAGTTTTAGTTTCCATAATTCAATTCTCCAATTATAGATAGAAGAGGGTATTAAACGTACCCTCCTCATATCTCTAAATTTAATATTGTTAATTTGTTACAGTTGGGAACAATGCTTTAATTTGAGCATCAGTAGCAGCTACATATTTTACTGATTCTAATACCTCAACTCTATCAGTTAAAGTAGTTAAATCATCAGTTATAGTAGTTAAATTATCTTGTATTGTAGCAATTGCTTCTTTATTTGTTTTAATAGCAGTAGCAGTAGCACCACCTTCAGCAAGAGATGCTTTGTTAGCCGCTACATCACTTCTCAATTCGGTAATATCAGCTTCTTGAACTGCTGTATCAGCTTTATCAAGAGTATCTTGAATTGTTTTAGCAAGTTTAGCTTTTGTAACATTACCATCAGCAATCTTAGTAGTTACTACAGCATTATTAGCTAATTCAGCAGAAGTCACAGAACCAGCTACAATGGTTGCACTGATTTCTCTCGTAGAAGAATCAATTTCAATCTGAATTTGAGTAGCATCGGCTTGTGCAGTATAAATATCTACTAACTTACCTACGTTGATATAAATTGTATCTTCAGTGGCATTAGCAAGAGTAAGTACAAGATATGTACCCGTTGGTTGTCCAGTTGGATTCTCTTGAACAGTACCAGACTTAACTACCATATCTTTAGGAATATCAATAGTAGTAATAGTCTTACTACCTTGTTTAATGGTATAGGATTTAGCCATACCTTCAGAAGTGGTAGTAGTATCAACTGTGATTTCATTTGCTGCTTTTACTGAATCAATAGTTGCTTTATTCTCATTTACAGCACTTACAAGATCATCTTTAGCAGAAGTAGCAAGATCATCAATATTACCAATCTTACTTTCGAGTGCAGTTTTAGCGTCTTTGACTTGCTTCTTTACTGAACCATCAACAGTATCAGCACCATCAAGTTTATCAAGAACCTCTTTATTTGCAGTAATTTGTGCTTGAAGTGCATCTTTAGCATCTTTAACCGCTTTCTTTACTGAACCTTCGGACGTTTCTGAACCATTTAATACTCCAATAGCTTCAGCATTAGCACCAATAGCAGCATCAAGTTCAGATTTAACATCATTGATTTTTTGATTTACGTCAACAGTTTTAGCAAGATCTGTAAGTTTAACACCACCATCAGCAATAGAACCATCAGCATTAGCAATTATAACATCGCCAACGGTTGCATTTTTAATGAGATGTACAAAGTCACTTACATCTGTTTCTGGAAGTTCAATACTATAAGCAGGAGATGTACTTCCTACTGGTTCAGTAACTTTATAGAATTTAAGGGTGTTACCATCAAGAGCAACAGTCTTTAAAGATTTAGCATCTCCTTCAGCAATTAACCCTTCAAAATATCTCTTGGATAGTTCATCATATAACGTGATATTATCAAGAGATACATAAGTAAAAGTTTGTGTTTCAGCCATTTATTTAATAACTCCTTAATTAGTTGAATAAATTGGTTATATCAGCTTCTTTAACAGTAAAGAAACTTTCATTTAATCGTTTAGTTATTTTCTCATCTATTAAAGGATCAATATCATTGATTATTACTTGACTTACATATTCCTCAACTTCTTTTTTAGTAATATAATTTAAAGCTGCAATTTTATCATTCAATGTAACATCAGTAATATATCCTTGCTCTTTGACCCATTCTTTTGTTGCGATGGAATATTGCGATTTTATTTGATTCTCAGAAATAATATAATCGGTTATCTCAGAAGATGTGATTTTTTTAACTGAAATAGTAGAATCATCATTTTCACTGACAATGAAAATATTCTCATTTGCTGATAAATATGTAGTAATATCATCTGAACATATTTTATATTGTCCTTTTATAGCGTATATTCCTTGATTTAAGTCAGCTACAACAATGACATTATCAAGTGTACCAGTTAGATTCTCAATAGGTTTATTTCCTAGAGTATTATAATCTATTGTTTTATTATCATCTGATACTTTAGAAACTACAAATTTGTCATTATTATTCTTATTGACAATATATGCTTCATATTTATTATCAGTTAAAATTGCTACCAGCTGTCCAGAATATGTATCTGTTTGCTCATTTAATTTCTTTTCAGCATCATTAGCATCTAAAAAACGATATATTTTAGAACGAACTGGATTGATAGATAAATCATCGCCAATTAAGATATTTTCATGTGAATCACTTGTATACACAATATCATTTGAGTCTAAGATTCCTTTATTGATGAGTTTTTCAATGTCATCTCGTTTTACATTCGTAAACTTAGATCTTTGATAAGATGATTTAATCGACATCTAAAACGTCCCCTTCGTCATCATAGCTATTGAGAACTACTAATCCATCTTTAGTATTGTCTGCAATAGCATCTCCTAAATCAGATATTTTAATTCCAGTACCTTTCTTTTCGCCATTAGATGTACCATAGATTAAATTAGATTCAGTATCTAATGTAATATCATCTAACTTTCCATTTCCTACACTTGTCTGAAGATCAGCCATAGCTTTGATAGTTTGCTGATTAGCAATCAATCTTTGATCTAATGCACTTAGTAGATCATCAGGTGCTACAAACCAATCTGCAATAGGTATAACTGTCATAGTAAATGTGTCAGTTTGTCTAACTGGTGTAGTTACTTTACCTTCTTCGTCCATTTCTACGTTAATAAAATGAACTCTGAATTGTACTTGTCCGACTTCACTTGTAATAGAAGTATCTATTTGCATCTTGTATAACAGATAATCAGTTTCATAATTCTCATCAGCAACCTCAAGTACAACTTGTCCCATCTTGTGATTGATAGGTGTTAAATATTCAAGATAAGCTGTGCAATCTTTCATTGTTATACCGTTATATTCTTTATCTACAACAATTTCAAGAGTGTCAACTAATTTTGAATTTTGCATAATTCGTTGATTTTCAGTTACGATAGTAGTATTATCACTTCGAATTAAAACTCGAAACATCTATTTTTCACTTCCTTCCAGTAATATATTCAAATTCTTCTTTTGTGATTTTGTTATCAGTAAGCAATTTTTGCAACTGTTCAATTTTTATTTTTTTCTTTTCATATAAACGAGAAAGACTTTGTACAAATTCACTCATTTACAAAACCCCCTGTTCAAATAAAGAAGCAGTGTATTCATCTATAATCTCTTCAACTGACATACAATGTTGTTTCTTTAATTGATTATATTCATGTTCGGTAATTTTCTCTAATGATACAGTTGCAAATTCATCTACTGGAAAAGGATTTAAAGATGATAAATGATAAGCTGTATCTCCATTAGATGAAAGAATACCTTCTGCTTGTTCTTCATTACACAATAAGAGGACTCTGTGTTTTGGTTGAAATTTTACGAACTGAATAGAAGAGAGTACATCTATTACATTCCGATTTTTTATTACTTTATAAAACATAAAAGCCTCCATATTTATCATAGAGTGTGCTAAATAGTACATTAAATAGCACACTCTATAAACATATTAGATACTAAGAATAATTACCATATTTCCCTCTTGCGTTGGAAGTTTGTAACCATTTGTTGAACCATCTGCATTTACAGCCCAAACATATGTGCTATAACTTGCATTAGGAGATCTTAACCAATACAAGGATGCAGTACCACTAGAATCATTTCTAATCCTTGCATCATTTGATGTCATAAACGGAATAGCCGATCCTTCGTAATTATAAGGCTCATAATTGTATGTGCTGTCCACTTCGAGCAGTGATGGTATGGCAACATAACAGTTTGAAATACTTGTTTCATTGGATTTTCCACCAACAGTAGATTGAATTTTGACTTGCTTTAATAGCTGTTTCCATTGAGTAGGAATAGCATTATAGAATCTTTCATTCAATAATGTGTTCAAAGTCATAGTAGCCCATCCACCTGAGTTAGAAGAGGATGAGTTTAATTTTGTCTTATTTGATAAAACATGAGATGAAATAAATGACATAGAACTACGACTACCTGAACCATCTCCAAGATAGTAGCGTTTAAATGCATACATTTCTAATTCAATAGGTTCGTGAATCCAAGTTGCTAAATTCTTACAAGCATCCTCGCCTAAATCTGCATACCATAATTTTGCCCAGTAAACTGTACCTTTAGCATAATTCTCATATGCACCATCATCAGCTTTTGAGCATCCAAATACTAACGTACTATTGATGATAGCAGATTTTGTACTGGTTAATTCTGAATATAAAATGGTAGTTTCTGGTAAATTACCAGTGTAAACGTGTAGTTTCTTTTCGCCTGATATATGACGAATAACAAGAATATCACGTTTTCCAGCACTTGTTACATTTGCATTAGATGTATTCCAATTGATTTGAGGTAATGTATTATTCCATAGTTTAAATCCAAGTGAACCATCAGACTTATAACATTGCATAATCGTAGCACCACTTGAATTGTCAGATGTGAGCATATAGTCTACTGCAAGAACGAAACTCTTATCCTCTTCAAGAAGAGATAAGTTAGTATCTATGTAGTTATTACCACTAAATACAGTTTCATTCTCTATAAGTATATTCTCCTCTACATCTTCAAAAGAATAATCACTACCCATTGTAAATGAAATACTATCTTTTACTGATACAACCTCTTGCTCTTTACCAAGTTTGCATAATGCATATATTTCAACTGGACGAAGAGTAGATAGGTCTTTATCTTTATAATAATCTTGTGTATATTCACAAGAATCATAAACTGCACTGATTGTCTTATTTCCAGTTACATAACCACTAGAACTCCATTCTTTAAATAGATAGAATTTATATGCACTTTCTTCTAATGTATATGTAGGAATATCCCCAGTATAGAACACTGTATTGCCATATTCAACTTCAGTGTCTTGTAGAACAGTTCCTTTAGATTCATAGATAACATGATATTTTCTAATACTAGAAGTATAAGTTGCAGTATATGTAGCATCACTAAATGCAGTTACGAAAGTAGTGTCCCAACCAGCAAATGTATAATCATATTGAGAATCACTTTCTTTAGTTGGTGTAGAAATAGGATTATCAGTTCTTGTTATAGGATCAACTGGCTTTTCGCCTTTATCTACATATTGAATATCTAATACATCGCCATTTTCATTTACAAATTTAATTGTATACTGATTAACCAATGTATTATATGTGATAGTCAAATCAGACCATGCTTCTTTATAGTCTCTAAGTTCTTTTTCTTTCATAACTGGAACATGAACAGTACCAGTTACTACGGATTGATCTACATTATATCCATTCTTATCAAGACCAGACATTTTATATAGACGAGATAGAAGAGTAGAAGAATCTAAAGTCCAATTGATTCCAATAAGACGTACTCTATTTACTTTAGATGATTTATTTAATAAATCTGCTGAGTCAATAGTAGTACAATTTTCAACAACCATAGTTGTAATTTGATCATATCCAGAAATCTCTAAATCATCAAGATATTTTAAATTACGCATATTGATAGATGTCAAAGTATCTGGTAAGAGAGCAGTAACAATCTTACCACCATTAGCAAATAGTACACCTTTAAGACCTGATCCAGAAGCATATAAAGTCTTTAAGTTTTCACATTTAGATAAGTCTAAACTTGTTACAAGGTTAGGCGTATTTCTTACATCTAATGTTTCAAGAAGTTTATTATTTCCAATAACTAAGTTTGTTAAGAATGTATTGGAATATCCTTCTGTTGTATTACCAATTATGAGTTCTTTTAACTTTTCAGCTTTTGAGAAGTCATTATCATGGATATATGATTTAGATACATCTCCCATAGATTGAATTCTGGACGCACCATATACAAGTACAGCTGTATCATCCATTGTTGTATATGGACAACTAATGTCATATGATACACCAGCTTTCGCTCTAACTTGTGTTGGGGATGAATTACCAAACATTACATCTAAGTACATATCTGAATATGGTGTAAGATGTAATGTATAATCAGGAGTAACAACTGCACCTACTGGTGTATTACATCTGAACATAATTTGATCCGATGTAATAGTATTACCAATAAATTTAGATGCCATGTATATTTCTTGATCTCGTTCAAATTGCCTACGTTGATACTTCTTTTTACCATTCATCATTTGCTCTAAGAAACGAGTATTCCCGTCACGATAAGTACGTTCATACTTTCTTACATAGTCGAGTCTCCATAATTCTTCACACCATTCATTTTGTTTAGAATCAAATTCATTAATTAAAGATGTTGCACTCCAACAATTTTTTGACTCACAAGAGGTGTAAATTGTTTTAAGCTGAGAATTCATTAAATCTCTAATTCTACAAAAAAATACAGAATCAGCAGCATTGAAAATATAACCAGAAGAAGGAACTCCATCGGTACGATAATCGGTATCTTCTTTACCATAGGTCATAGTAAGTTCACCAGAGTTATTGATTCCCAAAGATGTATCATTATCATAATCCCAGAAATCAAATCGGTATCCATTGTTAATAGACGCAGCTGTATCATCAATAGTATAATAATTTGCTTCATCTCCTAGTGTACTTGCTTCTTCTGTGGAAATATACCATTTAGCCCAGTGAGGAAATACATTTTTTGCCCTATTATCAGTCATTGTATATCTTAAAGTAAATAGATAAAAATATAACGCTGAATCAACTATAAACCAATTTTTAAGATTATTTACAAATTCATCATCTGTCGATGTGATAACAAATTCATAAAAATCTCTCCAAATTTGTCTATTGTTAGTCCTAATTTGTTCTTTGATTTCATCAGTAGATGTTGATTGTCCGTCTTTAGAATCTCCACAACAATCATATCTAAATTCAAAAGAACCATCCCAATCATTGTATAAGGCATCATAAGCCGTATTACCGCTTATCCATTCATCTTTAGTAATTGGATATTTCATAGTTCCATCTGAATTAGTTACACCAGTTTGAAAAGTTGAGTTCGCAAGAGTATTATCACTAATCTCTATACAAAATTCATTCATGTCATTTGGATCATATGCACGAGTGACATCTGTTTTCTTTGAATCTCCTATATTTCCAAGTGCATAGTAATGGTATTCGCAATCTTGAAATTCTCTATGAGTTGTTAAATCAGTATTATTTTCTCTAATAAAAACAACACAGTTTACAAATTCCATATCATTTTTTACTTTAGAATCTCTTAATTGAGCAGGTGATTTATATGGTAAATAATCATTATATCGTTTTTGTAAATACGCATTATTTACCATTTCAGATGAAGCTATATTAACCTTTACGTTAAACCAGTTGTTTGGAACAGAATTTCTAGTTAAACTAACTTTACCAGTTCCATTTTCATATTTAGTTCCATCCCCTAACGTAAGAACAGTTTTGTAATCTGGATCTAATGTGATTTTACTTGTAGCTTGATGAACACCATCAAAACAACAAATTAAATCTATGTTTCTACCAGAAGCACCATATTCATTAGATGTAGTACCTTGTCCTGAATGATAGCAATTCTCAAATGTCCAATTATCTAAAATAGGATCTCCATTTTTATATATACATCTTACAGTTGTATCTTTTACAAAATCTTTTTTATTATTTGTAAAATAAGGTGCGTCAACCATAATAATTCTCATATCTGGACACGCTTCAGCAAGATGTTCAGGTGTTAATGCACCATTCTCGTCATAAATCTGGTTACGTTTATATCTCTGAACCATCTCGGTAGCAGTTCTAGCATCGGCAATAAAATTAGATTGTATTGCGGTTGTAGTTAAACTAGAATTATATGCTTTCATACGATAGATCAACACATCGCATTCAGAAGAACCAATAGTAATTGGAACAGGTGTTTCTTGTGTGAATGAATAATCGCTTGTATAACTCATAGGTCTACAAGGTGTACCATCTTCATAGGACATTACAATTGGAATATCAGTGTCTTTTGAGATATTAAATTCCCATTCAATAATATCATTTTCACTATATGGTACATACAATGATTTAGCACTGGATTTGATATATGCTTCATGCACATTCATCTGTAAACCAATTCCATCTGATTCACAAGTTAAGAATGTAGCATCGGCTTTTGCTACGTTTGTAGTTTTAAAGATAAATTTAAACTCTTTACCATTTCTTCGTGCATCATCGGCAAATAAATTATATGAGATAGTAGCGGTAGAGCCAGCTTTTATGCCGAAATATTGATCTCCATTTTCATCAAGTTGATAACCGCCATTATCCCAGTCAAAGTTATCAGAAACAGTCATAGCAACATCGCCATCAGACCATAATCTATTAGCATCATTATTAGATTTACCGACTGGATTAAAGTCAAATTGCAAATTAGCCGTAATAGGAGATACATCTATATCCAGTTTTTCAACTGTGACGTTGATTGTTTTTACTGTATTTCTACAAGTAATAGTTAATACATGATCCCCAATTTCAGTAGGTTTATATTGCCATGTATTAGTGTTAGCATCTAATTGTAGAGTGGATATTTCATTTCCATCTACACTGAGAGTAACTGTTGGAGTTTCAGTATTTGGATCATAGACAGTATAAACAATATTCTGAATATCATATTGTTGTACTGTAAGATTAGATGATACACAAGCAATTACTGGAACATCTGATGTAGAATCATACCAAATTACATCTTTATATATATGATTTGATTCTACTTGTGAACCATTTATTTCAGCTGTAATATATACCTCAACTAAATGTGAACCATGTGTTTGAGTTGGAATACTATATGCCATTGGAATACCAGAAGCAGTAGTATTTAATGTATATATTTCTGTACCATCTAATTTAAAGTGAATATCCTTTGATACTGCACCATATGGAGTGTAATCAAAAGATACTTCTCCCATTGGATAAGTAAGTTTGTCATTAAAAGTTGAATCTATACGAATATCTACTTTCTGAACAGACCATGATTTTGTAACCAAAGATCCAGCGTCATCAGTAATAGATAATAATAATTTTTGTGTACCAATACTAATATATTCACTAGCATCGAAAGAATTTTCACCGCTTAAAGCAGTACCAGTAGCAATGATTTTACTACCTAATTTCCAAGTATAAGTACCTTCTGTTACCTCATCCCCAGAAGAATCTTGTCCAGAGAAATTATATTTAATTATTGCTTTATCATTAGTTGTTACAATAAGAGGGGATTTAGTTACATACTCAATTTTAAGTGTACTAGATGTCCCACCTCCACCAGAACCGCCTACAATCTTGAACTGACTTTTTACAGTACGTTCCTCATTATCTTCGCCTTCATTTTTAATTTCATACAAACGATAGACATTCTCTTCATCATAAGTAGCTTCATATGTCATACCAGGATCGGTATTTAATTTTCCAATAGAATCCTCTAATGACGCAACTTTTGTACCGATTGTACTAATTGATGTTTTATTAGAATTAGATACTTCTTCAACTGCTGATATTTTAGATGAGAGAGTAGTAACAGTAGTAGATTCAGCTTTAGATTTTAATAACTCATCAGTAGCATCTTTATCATAATAATTTGTCTTTAACGTTTCTGGAAGATCATCAATAGACGTATGAATTGATTTTAAATCAGCATCAGTAGTAGTTTTGTATTCATCTAATGATGTTTGAACCGCTTGAATACTTTCATCAGTTTCTTTCTTGTTATTATCAATAGATGTTTGAATAGGGGATATAGCATTAGTAATTTGAGTTTCAACAGTTTCAGTATATGTAGTAGTCCATTCATCTGAAGGATCGCTATTGAGTGTAAATACCTCAATGACATCATCTCCATTATAGAATGTCATTACATTAGTATCACTTGCATATTCAACTTTGAAATTTGCCAATCCGTCAATACTATCAATTTTAGTATTGATTTCATCTAATTGATCAGATATATCAATGTTATCTAATAGAGAATCTACTTGATCCTTATTATAATACTGTTCAAGTGTAGTATTAACAGATTGTAGCACTTCTATTTTTACACTATCAGCTACATTACTTGCAGATTCTTTAGCTTGTTTAGCAGATTCACTTGCCATACTTGCATAGTTTTCAGCTGATGATGCTGCTAATTCAGCTTTTGCTACTTCAGCTGTGGCTTCTGAAATCTTGCTATTCATTACATTGATAAATCCTGTATACCAATCAGATTCAGGTTTTACAACACCATTACCAGATAATGATTTATTTATATTTAATTTACCATTCGGTCTACTAATCCAAGTGTAGTTATCTCCTTTTTCATTTGTACCAGTAGCACGAATTTCAAAAGATATTTCACCAGATTGATAAGTAACGCCAGAGTCAATCAACCATGCAAATCTGATTTTACTGTTGTTATATTGAACATTAACAACATTGTCATAATCTTCCTCATTTGAAGAATTGATATAGTGAATCTGAATAATTTTATCTTTTAAATCTATACCATCATAATATCTAGGAATTTCGAAAGGAATAAATTGACTATTCTCTTCTTGTGATAAGTTAATTTGAGATGGATCAACTGTAATGTTTTTACTTTCGTCTACATATGAGTATTTAGAATCTGAATATTCACTATACCATACATAGCTACTATTTACGATCCATTGTCCATCATAATCATTCTCATCAGAGTAAACTACAAAATCATTCGATTCTTCATTTTGTGTAGCAATTCCATCGTCATCAGAATATACAGCAAAATCATCATCTAAATCATTAACAGATGCGATACTAACATCATCATTTTCTGCATTTAAAGACATTGTAAGATTATCATTGCTTTCTGTATTCAGAGATGCTACACTAACATCATTAGTTGTATTAACCGAACAATTAGAAGTTTGTTCTGACTTTTTTTGTTGAGCTTTTAATGACTCAGAAAATGATAAAGCCATTCATAACTCCTTCCATTTACAGTTTTTGTTAAAAAGTTTCAAAAAATTATATAAAAATAATAAAGTCACACTATGCAAAAACATAGTGTGACTTTATTATAAATCCGATGAAAGAATAATTTCCTTCGTTAGATTAAGAAGAAAGAATAAATAATTCTTCCCATTTGTTCATAGGAGCACATACATATACTACATCATCCGCATTATAACTTTGTGAACTTCTCGCAGTATATTTAGCACCCTTATATTCAATTTGATATTTACCACTAGCCAATTTCTTTACAACTTTCGCTCTGAAAGTTTTATCAAACGGAGCATCTTTAATCAGAGATTGAATGTAAGTAAATATTGTATTTGTAACACTTGTAATTACTTCTTGATAATTCATACTAATGAACCTCATCTATAATAAAATAGAAGCTCTGTAAATTTATAGAGCTTCTATGAACAGTAGATTAGAATTTGAATTTAGAACGCTGTTGTGCCATAGTTAATTCAAGATTATTATAGAGTGCTTTAGCAAATCCATCAGGATCTTGAACATTATCCATAGCTATTTTCTCAATATTAACACTTAGATTATTTGCAACTGTTGTAACTTGTGAACCAAGAGAAGGTATATTTGCTAGACCATGACTAAGACCATTAGCATAAGCAGAAGAGTACGCATTATTAAAATTAGACGCTAATACTTTACGTTGCTCGTCATTTATAACTTGTTCTCCTGCTCTAAGTACATAAGGGTACTCATCAGGATCTAATTCTTTTAATCCCATAAGTTTCAACCATGCTTCATCATCATTTGCAACACCAGAACCAACAACACCAGCTTCAAGACCATTATGGGCTATACCAGCGTTTTTACGATTGATTTCAGCACCAGGTCCATTATTTTCATCGGAGTTAGACCATGAACTTTTTCCAGGTCCACTTGTACTGCTAGTATGATGTGATTTATTTGAACTAGAATCATCATCGTCATCATCGTCATCATCGTCATCATCACGCTCAGTACGTTTTAATGCTGTGCGAACATCCTTGAGAACATCTAACATTTCAGAAACATTATTCGTCAATTGTTCCCAACTAGAAGTTTGTTCTGTAATTAGTTTAGAATTTTGTTCATATTGACTTAATGAATCAATTAGATTTTGTCCAGAAGTCCTTAAATCATTTCGAATAGCATCCAACACTTGTTCTGCACTAGAACCAGAAGCATTAGTTACATCTTTACTATATTGTAAAACATTAGCTAAATTAGCATCTGCCGAAATTAAACCATTGTTAAGTTGAGTTAATAAATTAGTAATTTGCAGTTGTGCTTCATCATAACTAATAGTGCCATTTTTATATGCTTCAACATAACTATTTAAAAGATTATAAATTCTCTCTGTTGACTCAATTTGCTTCTCATATGCTTCAATTTGAGAAGCATTGGTTTCATACAGTTGCTTGAAACTTGTATAAATATCATTGTCATTACCAGACAGAACTTTATCTTTCCAACCTTCTCCGAGATAATTAGTAGCAACTACAGCATTTTGTGCTTTAGTTACATTCTCAGCAATCTCAGACCATTTATCTTTAATTTTCTCTAAAGCGTCAAGTTGTTCATCAACTTTATCATTATAAGCATCAAGTTGATCGTTAAGAGCATCTAATTGTTCTTGTAAATCATTCTTAATAATATTGTATTGAGCATCTTGTACAGACTTTTGAGCATCACGGATATTATCTGTATTTGTCTCATATACAATTTCGCCATTTCTTATACATTCTGTTACTTCGAGTTATGACGTAACTCTTTAAACCATATCATTATATGGCGAGTAGTCATTTCTGGCTACTTCTCACATTTCATTTATATTGGGATTATTGTGTGAGTTCGGACTGGATCTTATCCCTCAATTCAGAATAGAAGAGTAGGGTAATAGCGAAACTAATTATGTTACCATAATTAGTATTACAGTCTCTACGGATTTTGAAATTAAATAATAAGAAAGTGAATTGTTAATTTAACTTTGACAATGTAAAATTAGCATTGTATAATGTTTAATGTGGTGCTACTAAAAACGGTAGGACGGTTGCCCTCTAATCTGGGAGTATAAGCCCAGTTTATATAGAAACCTTTCGAGGAATCTAACGAAAGGAGGGATTGCATGATAACCATAACATTAGAATCAGTATTTTATATTGTTTCCATCGTTAGTATTCTCTGTAGTGCAGCTTACAAACTGGGTTACGAGAATGGTAAAAATGCAAAAAAGTAATCGTCCCACGCTAAGAGATTGATTACTTTTTGCGTATAGCATAAATTCAGTTTCAGAGCAACCGTCTTGCTCTACGGTAGCACCTTTTATATAACAAATAAAGTAAATTAACATATTTTTTTGTTTCTTGTATAATAACATATTTTAAATTTATTTTCAATAGTTTTATCTATTATCTAATTTGAACCACCACGAAGTTAAAAACTTCATGGCTTCTTGCTTCATCGTCCTCGTAACCTACTAACTCCACAAGCGTAAATTCCGATAATTCCTACCGTACTAAATATTATTCTCTGTTTTACATAATTCGCAATCCATCATGTCTTTAGATTAGCGGATAGTGAGTTTATTCAACTTTCAAATTAAGTTCATTATGAAAATATTTTAGAGTAGAAAATCCATAAATTCTTATAAATTCACGTTTACTACAATCATTAAATTTACTGGATATATATTTAACATAGTTATCAATATATTTTTGTGCATCATTTTTAATAATCTCTATATTGTCTCTAGTTTCTTTATATTCATCCGAATCAATAATTGCATTTAATGCACCTAAATAATTATTATTTTGAATGATGACTATTTTAGTATAATCTAGTCCAGATTTAGCTTTCTGGGAACGTAAACTATTTTTAAATCTATATGAATATTTATGATTGATATGACTTCTATATGGTATACATATGAAATAATTATATTTAGATTGTATTAACAAACAATTATAAGGTCTAGATCCTTTCCGAATGATTTCCTTATATGGTGGATTAGGATAGTCATTATAAAATTGTTCAGTTAAATTTAATACTTGATAATCATATTCATCATTGATTTTACTCATATTTTCTCCTACGAAAATAGGAGAGCATGTAGCCCTCCTATTGATAAATACATACTCATCACTCTGTCACTTTTATTTTACCGAGGTGTCAGAACAGTCACACCTCTCATAATCTTATGATGAGAATAATAAGAAATCTATCAAGATTTCTTACTTGTATTATACAAAAAATAATTAAGAAAGTAAATACTAAATAATCATTTTTAATTTATTTTCAATAGTTTCATATTATCTAATTTCAATCTTTCCACGGTCTTACCTATCCCATAAGGCTTTAACCGTTATAGCTATTTTTTATTGCATCTACATTACTGTAGAAGAAGGCAATAAGTTTACCTTTTCAGTTTTTTGTGTATTGGCAGTCTGTAAATCATAGAGTGCTTGTTCTAATGATTGTTGTAGTTGTAACTTTGTATTTTGCTTTTCGAGTAAATCTATTTTATCTTGAATTGCATCAGTTTGTTTCTCAATTGATTTCTGATATGCTTCTTGTTGATCTTGAATAGCTTGTGTTTCATCATCAATGGCAGAAGTTACAGCACTGATAACAGTAGTATATTCATCTTGTAATGAAGTTAAAGCATCTTTAACAGTTGATAAATTAGAAGAATAATCACTAATCTTAGTTAATGGAAGTTGAAGCATTTCCTCGTTCCATTTTTTAAGATTTTGAATCATAGATGACATTTCACTATTTACACTTTGAAGTTGACTGTATAAATCATTCCAGTTATCAGAACCAACATCATAAGTGTCCATAATGTCTTGAATAACACTGGCTTGCTCTTTGTACTCACTTATAATAGTAGAACCATTTTTAATAAGTTCTTGATAGTAGTCAGCAGTAAGAGCCATTCCAGAAGCTTCAACTTCAGCACCCCAATTTTGAATTGCCGTAGAAATGTCTTTATACATATTGATAATAGTAGACAAATTCGTAATAGGCATTTCCTTGAGTTGCTTATTATATTCTGCTTGTTGTTTCTTTAAATCATATAAATTACCTTTAGCAGATTCAATTTCATTCTTTAAATCATAGTATTCTTCTGTATCTTCATCTGGATCAAGATCTTCCAGTTTCGCAATCTTAGCATTGATCTGTTTTGATATATTATATTGCTGTTGTTGATTATTTGCAATTAAATCCTCATATGAATCAGCAGTAACCAATTCGCCTACTGC
>CAVGUA010000116.1:0-21943 GCA_963632335.1 Parabacteroides goldsteinii | reverse complement strand
CTGTTGCCTGCCACCTTTTTATTTATAAGTAATAAAATATATTAGATGTTACGACTTATTCTTAAAATCCAACTTAGACGTACGCCATTAATTTAGACTTAGACGTTAAAATGTTTTAATGGCGTACACTAAAATTTTAAAAAGCATAAAGTCTACAATGGGACTTCGTTTTTATATTGATTTTATCTAATATATTTTATTTAAACGTAAATTAGACGTTGATAATAGTCAAGATTTACGACCTTTTTTATTTTATTTTACTAATAAATTTAATTCATTCATTGTTTCTTTTAATTTATAAGGAACTGCAATTTTAAATTTTGCAGCTTTTGCTTCTAACTCTTTTACATAAGAGTTGTATTCCATCATAAGATTTTTATATTCTTGCTGATATATTTTGTATTCACTGTTCCACTTTAAATACATTTCAGAATTTTTCACCTGATCTTCTCTTATCGCTTGATTTAAACTATTTTTCAAATCAGATTTAATCTTATTTAAGTATTGCTCTTTCTTTCTATACGTTGCCTGTAATTGGTTGTAAAGATCATCAACGCTTTGTGTATCAATACTTAATGTTGATTTAGTAACTACTAAATCTTTGCCTGTTCCATCTGTTGAATATGGAGCTTTATTGGCCTTGTGCATTATTAGACGCGCTTTTTGTATAGCACCATCTTTATGTATTGCTTTCCCTAGAGCTGCGCTTTCTGCCTCAAGCTGAAGATATTCCTGTCTTTCTTTTATTGACATTTTGTTGATAATATCCTCTTCTGTTGTTTCAGTTTCTTTTAGTTTTGTAGGTGCTTGCGGAATTTCAATATTTTTTTCTTTACAATAATCGGCAAATGTTATTTGTGTAAACTTTTCCCTGTAATTTTCTATTTGTTTTCTAGCCTCTGCAAACCACGAGATGAAAGAGTTCATCTTGCAGATAACATCCAATGCTTTTTTAATATCGTTTGTATTTGTATATCCTGCGCTTATTCGCATGAAATTTTCATTCGCACTGCCAATAATATTAATGTCGTTATTAACAAATGATACATTCTCAATTGTTTGTTCAGCTTCTGCCTTGACTTGAGATGCTATTGCACATAAATTAGCTGCAGATGTTTCAGTTACACCATAACTGCCATCCGTGACAACGAAAACATTTTTCATTATTTTTGATGTTTATTTGATGAATTGAGCGATAGATGGGACTCGAACCCACAACATTCAACTTGGAAGGCTGACACTCTAACCAATTGAGCTACTATCGCACCTGTTATTATATATTAGGAGTATATCCTTCTTCAGCACCTGCCCTAATAGTACTAGTTTCTGCTAAATCTTTACGTACTATAGTTTCAAGGCTTTTTAGTGATTCCAAAACCTTTTCTAGATTTGTCAATTCTGTTTGAATATCCTTTACTTTCCATATTGGTTTATTTGTTTCTTCATCACGCTCTTCAAGGTCTATATTATTAAAGTACAAGACAACTTTATCAATAACACCTTGCGCTGCCTTTAACGCCTTCATGCTTCTTGTTTCATTTTGCATATCCCTATATTTTCGACAAGCAGCACGAAATGTTGGATCATCAAATTCTTCTTGTGTCAAGCCAGAATCTTTTAGTGCTAATTCATGCTTTTCTGATTCAATATAATCAGAATAAACACTTTGCCAATCAATTGCTAGCCAAATATAAGTAAATTCCTTAAAGGCGCGTAGTCGCTTTGTGCCTTTTTTATCTTCTGGGCATATGTTACGCTTGTCTGACATCAAGGCTTTAAATTCGGTCACTAATGTTATCTCTGGAACAGAAAGCTCTACTTTGCCCGTATCATTATTATATTGAAAAACTTTAATCATACGGCATTATATATGTTTTTTGAATAATAATATTTTGGCAATGTAAAACAATCAATTTAGATTCTGTCTATTACCAATTTATATGTTTTTAGTACTAGGTAGGGGAATCGAACCCCTCTTTAGAGAATGAAAATCTCTCGTCCTAACCGATAGACGAACCTAGCAAAAGAGCGAAACTGGCCTATTGTTATATCGCTCATTTAGTATTGACAATAAAAATTTTAAATTATAGACGCTAAAGTCAACCGCTCTATATTTTCATCTTACAATCAGTACATCCAGAGTAAATCTACCTATCCTAGGTGTAGATCTACTAGTAGTAGTAACTGTGGACCCTGAGGGACTTGAACCCACGACCAATTGATTATGAGTCAACTGCTCTAACCGACTGAGCTAAAGGTCCTTGTTTTTTGTGCTCCCGATGGGACTCGAACCCACAAGGTTTTTGAACCAAGGGATTTTAAGTCCCTCATGTTTGCCAATTTCATCACAGGAGCAAATGAGCCACCAGTAGGACTTGAACCTACGACCAGCTGATTACAAATCAGCCGCTCTACCAACTGAGCTATGATGGCTTAGCTCTACAATATTATATGTAGTGTCGCTATATTAATAATAATTTTAGTTAAAGACCTTGCAAATTGGAGGTGTATTTAGTCATTTGATTTTAAATTATCCTCTATCATTTTAAGCCTGTTGCTGATTAAACTATTAGCTTCTTCAAATGTTAAAATACAATTATTTAATTGTTTGACGATAGGTTTTAAAGCGGCATTAATCGATGCTTTTGCTACTTCGATAATAGCATTTGTGTATATTTCGCCATCAAAAACATTTTGACAATTGATATGTGGACAATTTATTTTGTAGACAAAATGTTTTTCGCCAAATAAATATTTCTTTAATCCTCTGTTTTTAGTTTTGCACAAAGCACAAGTTATATATAAATTAACATATCTTTTTGGCGACAAAAATAATTTTGGCAATGTTATTGTATAATTTGCCGATTTTTCGTTATAGTATACATCCATAATTTTACCACCACCATCCTGTTGCACCAGAACCATCAAATTTTGGATCATTATATGGCAATTGCTGTCCACGAATTAGTTTAAAGATAGTTTCATAGTGTTTGTTTTCTGCTTCTTTATATATATGACAATTCTCTTTAAAACTTTTGCTTGAATCAAATTGTGGTTTCCAATCGCCATCAAGTTCATTTATTAGCCGATCAATAGCTTCTGCTTTTTTTGATGCACATTCTTTAATTTCATTACTGTCATTTTTTATAGAATCTCGAAGCTCTTTTAAACCAAAAACATATAGCTCTTCACAAAAAATATGATCAAATTCTCTGAAGTTCCATATTATACCACTCTTATGAAATCTGTAGAGATTTTTTAAATAATACTTTAAGTTAAAGTAAAAATCTTTTATTTTATAATTAAAGAAGTAATATAATCCTCCCCAAATTACTTCATACCAAGGCTCTTTGGTTTCTTTAATTACTTTTTTGATTTGTTCCATATTACTTTGTAAACAAACAACATTGTTAATACAACTATAAATTCAATTGTTATCGGCAATAATACTACGAAAAACCTAATAGTTCCAATGGCCCATAAAATCAAAAGCACTATTGTAATAATAACAGCAGGTATACTGCTTTTGTAACGGATAAACATATTAAATCGTTAAAAACACACCATCTGTTAAATTTTTATTTTGTATAAGAATTTTGTTTTTATCACAAACGTTTATCTGGGTGTCTAATTTTTTTTTGTCAAATTCACCTGTCGGTATATATTCTTTAACATAAAATACCTTACGCCAATCTTCCTTATTTATTTTTTTATAAACAGACAAAAACTTGTCAAGATTAATATCGCAAAAGATAGAATCAACTTGGTCGAAAATGTTAATCATGTTTTTTATTTTTTTAAAATAGATATGTTGTTGTTGGATTTCGTTAAATCAATATACCATATATGATTACAATGCGAGCATTTTACTTTTGGCAAACCGTCCATCGTAAAAAGTTTTTGCACTGATTCAATCCAAACATAACCACATGTTGGACAGGTTATTTTTAATATTTTCTCAGATTCGTTAAAAGATATTTCGTTGTTAAGCAAATCTGTTTGCTTTTTAATAAGCAAAGTATTTGGCTTAGTCTTTATTTCGTCTTTTAAATCTTTGCATGAATTTGTAAAAAATCGCAATGCTTCAACTGCAATTAAAATTTTACCTTTAACTAATGCAGATTCATCTGTATCATTAATTGTAAATGATGATAATTTATTCTGCAACCTTTCCGATTGTTGATTTATTCGCCCAATAATACTTTGTTGCATTTTGTCGTGCTTCGTCGTCTCGTTGTGCAGCGTATACTTGTCTTTGGCGTTCATAAATTTTATCTTTTTCTTTCTTTAGAATTTCTCTTTGTTCAAGTTTTGCTCCATAATCTTGAATTGTATAATACTTGTCTTTTAATTTGTCTATAGCAATTGAACCAAAACTTTTACAAAATTTGCATTGAAATTTCCCTTGTTGTTCTTTTAGTTTTTTTATTGAAACGCCTTGAAAATAATGGCACAACGGACAAGTTATATTAATTTGGTCTTCAATAGTTTCTTCTGCGTTATCTTCACTATATTTTGCTGTTACTATAATTGTATCAGCAAGTAGTTCTAGTTTTTTACTGATATGCTCAAATGATTGACAAATAAACTGTAGATATTCAATAAATTGTTCTTTTGACCAATCATCAGAAGGCTTTTCTTCTAGTATTATACTTAATATTTTATCAAGATAATACTTATAACTTTGAATAATTTCTTTATTGTCCATTAATAGCCAAATAAAAAGTTTTTTGTCGCCTTTTTATATTCTTCAAACGGCTCATTATTTAATACTTTCATTAAATTTTTTTTATCTATAATTACAACAGGGCTATTTTTATGGCTTTTTTCAAACCACGTAGCTTCAACGGTATCGTTTATTACAAATGTAAATATCTCAGCAGGCCTTGAATCTGATGATAACCTTAGGCACCTTCCGATTCGTTGTGTAAATGTTGTGTTTGATGAATTTTGTCCAAGAATAACTGCAATGTTTAAATTTGGGCAATCAAATCCAGTATTTAATTTAGCGCATGAATTTATCACGCCATGATCAGCGTCAATAAATTCTTGTAATACTTTATTTGCTGTTTTTTGTGCAAGTTTACCAGTGTATGTCTTACCTAAACCAATTAAATCCGCAACTTTAGAAGTTGCTGAGAACGTTATTATTTTAGCATTGGGGCGATGCTTGATTATTTCCTGTGTTAATCTAATTTTTTCTGGATGCTCATTAATAAATTTTTTTCTAGCCTGCAATGTTCTCATCAAGTTTGCTGTGTGATAAGAAATTTCTTTCATTACTTGCTGAGGATTTAGGCTTTTATTTATTGTACACATTGTGTCCCTTAAAAGCATTTTAGCACGCTGACCATTTTTCCCCGTCATTTGCATTGCCAAAGAGAAGTCCCAGTTAAAATATTCAAGGCTTTTTTGAAACGCCTTATTTAATTCTTTATATTCATCTATATTGTCAACATCCAACACAACTTTATATTCGGCATAAGAAGACAACCAGCCGTTCTGTATCGCCTCGTCCCTTGTTATTGTATCAACTATTGGGCAAAAACTTAACAACCATTGATGCTCTCCATCAAGGCGTTCCATTGTGGCTGATAATCCTAATAGGTATTTATATTTGCATTTGCTGAAAATTAGTTTAGTTTGTTTAGACAAGAATAAATGGCATTCGTCTAATATAAGCAAATCACACTGTGTATCTTTTTTGACGGCAGAATTTATTACTTGTACTGTAGCGTATTGTTTTATACTCTCGGCATTTAATTTTTCCTCCCATTGCTTTTTTAAATTTGTTGTCGGTACCACAATCATAACTGATAATTGTGGCATTTTAGCTACAAGTACTTTTATTGCCATGCATGCGGTATGCGTTTTGCCAACTCCCGTACTAAGACATAATATACCAATGCATCTATTCTGTATCCATTTTTTTATGCTTTCTTTTTGTCGTTGCGTTCTATTTGTTTGCTCTTTCATAAATAAATAAAACAAGGAGACGTGTTATTTGCGCGCCTCCTTGTGTGTGTGTTTATTTTGTGTTTAGCTTAAATCCTTTAAGCTCGGCAATTTTCTCAATTTCGCCTTTCTTTGATTCCCAAAATCTAATATGCGAATTGACTAGATCTTCAAGTTTATACAAAACCTTATCTCTTAGTGTAACCAATTGTTGTTTTGTAAGATCATAATACATTTTTGATTTGAGCTGATACATTGCACGAAATTCAATGTAAGACAAACCTTGTGGATTAAGCCGAATTTTTTTGTCTGGCTTAATATGGAGATTAAATATTATCTGCTCCTCTTTATTGAGCTTTTTATTTTTATCATCAACAAAATATTCTTTAATTTCTTGTTTTGTAGGCCAAACACCAAGATCATGAAAGATAAAATGTTGCGTAATATGCCTTGCGTCAAACATTCCAAGGGAATTTGATAATGCCTTTAGAACAGTTCTAATAGGAATAGTTTGAAATTCAACAGGTACGTCAACAACAGTACTGACTGGTGTTGTGTACCATAATTCCCTAGGTACCGCAGCCTTTACTTCATCTTTGTCCAAATATTCCCGTAGAGCAGCATGGAAAGCCGCAATATTACTTGATTCAGTATTTTCCCTATCCTCGTTTTTAGGCGCAAACTTGATAGCCTCATAACGTTTAAGTAGTTCTGCGTTACAAGCGTAGCGTTCAAATTTAATAATCTCCAGCAACTTATATCTACCTGGAATCTTTTTATTCTTTGAATAAAGCATACTGTTGCAGTGTTTATAACACTTGTTCAGTTCTTCCTCGTCCATTGAATAGAGCTTTACCTCTTTTTGATTCATATTCTCATCTTTCTGATATTTCCACGTTGCCAGTGTAATATCGTTTTTCTTTGCCTCAATAGCAGTAGTAAGCTTGTCTGCCAAATCTGTATTATTCATCTTTATAAAATTAATTCATAATAAACTCTGCTGGAGAACTTTCGTCAATATCAATAACCCTGACAAATTGAGTATAACTATTTTTCCATTTGCCAGAAGGATTACCTTCAGAATTACAATATGTCTCTCCTGCTTTAACAAAATGCAATTCTACAAAAACAATTTCTTTATTCTCTAGCTCTCTTTCTTTCCAATTAGGGAATCTGATTGCATGAATATAAGGTGTTATAAGTCCAAGGGCTTCCTTGTCATCATTTTCCAAAACCTTAAACACATAATCAGTATATCCTTGTTTTTCCCTTTGGGCTGTCAATTGAACTTTTAGTGTTACTTCTTGCACGATTGAAAATAGGTATAAATACCCTTCCGAATCGTGTAACCATAAATATTGTTTTCGGTCTGGAGTTTAAGCTCCTTTATCGACCCAATTTCGTTTGGTGTTTCCATCGTTAATTGGGTTTTGAATTAAATTAATTACTTTATTTTGTTTTATAGCGGCGGTAATAAGTCCAAGCTGGTGGTTCTTTAATTTAATATCCTCTCCAATAGCCGTATTCTGATATATGCCAGAAACCTTCCGTGTTACTAAAGTTTAGTTGAACAGCATGCATTGGTATTCTGCGTCCTCCGCTGGAATTTGGCTAAACGTGATTTTTTGCAATTTTATAAGGCTTGGAAGTTTTGCTTGCTGGATACAATTACTCTCTGGTTACCAATAAATGTAGCCTTGGCTATACGCAAGTCTATGGCTGCGACAATAACCTCGTCCAATGTATATGGATTCTTGTAATATATTCTGTCCTTGTCGAAACCGATTTATGCAATAACATTTTTTACTCCAGATACTTTATCACCTCTATTGTCCTACATTGTAGGCATGTTCTTTTGTCCACTATATTCTTAAATGTTTTTTTAAATCATAATATTTTTTTTAATTTTATAGTTTTGCGTAATCAACACAGCCCAATCTTGCATAATCAAGTTTTAGTTTGTGCTGATTTTTTATACAAGGATATTTTTTACATTGCTTACAAGTTCTTTGGTCTGTGCTGAATTTATACTTAATGTGTAAGTTTTTCATTTATAAAACTGCTAAAACCAACAAAACAAGTAGGACACCGCTGACGGCACCCCACTTGATGTTGTTGTTTTTTTTATTTTTCTGTATCTTCTATACTTGACTTTTACATTGGCCAAGCTGTTCAACCCTCACTGAATCCTTCTGCTCGTATGCGGTTACAAGCTGCTCATAACTCCTTATCTGTATCGAATCCTGTATGTGCAACCCTGTCATGTAGTCGTCATGGACGAACACCTTGTTCGCCTGCCTTATATACCATATTGGCATCTCTACCACCGTATCTGTCTGACAAATACCGTTTGAAGAATACAACAGAAGAAGAATCAGACAAACTATTAACTTTATCTATTTTGTTTTCATATATCGTCTAAATTTTTGTTTTGTTTACATATACAGTGTCAATCTTCTGCTTTACATCAAAAATAACACTATCTACGCTATCAATTTTTTGTACGATATGATTTTCAATTTGGTCTTGGCAAGCATTCTTATAACCTTCATTATAAGCTCGCCTACTAATTATCATAGAAGTAATTATGATGATTGTCAATGAAACAATACACATTAAAACTAAATAAACAATAAAATTTTTAACGTTTTCCATATTTATGATTTACAGCATTCAGTTTCGTTAGTGTCGCAAGATTGAGTTGTTTGGTTAAAAGCTTCTGTATTTTTGTGCGTCTTAAAATACTTTTTAGCAGCTTCTGAGTAACCCTTAATACCCCAAGTCTCAAGATAAGGGGCTTGTTTAAAATAAGCGCACTCTTGTTTCAGCAAAGCTTCTACCATTGGAGTATTTATGACACCTTCTGTAGTTGTATATATTTTAGAGTATGGCTTTTTTTGCGCTCTTCCATAAGCAACTCGCTTGCCAACTTCCTCATTAAATTTATCATTTTTATTTTGAATTGAAATACCAAGACTAAGTCGTTTTTTAACATCACCGACTAGCTTGTCAAGAATCGCATTCCCATTTTCATCAATAGTTGTCTCAATTACGCTTGTTAGCAAAACATTCTCAAGACTAACGCATTTACAATCAGGATTTACTCCATAATATTTAGTAGGTGTAATTACATCACTAACTGCACAAATAACGAATTTGCGTACATTGCCTTCGTAATCTACAAACGAATCAACTCTATATGCTACGTGCTGCTTCTTGCTCATTTTATTAATATTGTGTATTTATAAAAAATATATTTGCCTATTTTTCTAACTTGTAATTTTTTGGTCAGAAGTGAATTTGTTTGATAATATTTTTCCGATAATATTTCGTATCGAATATTGTCTGTCTTTACTATTTGTATTTTATAAACATATTTTTGCATCAGAATCTTTTGATAATATGTTTACCATTCAAAGTTTTATATTGTATAATATATTGATTTGTCTGGTCGTCATAAAAAATACAGAAGTCAAAAACATTCATTAGTACAACTAAAACAACAGTAGCACTAAAAATAATTAAAAATAAAACGTCTATCATCGTGATGATGTTCCATGTCCTTTTACACTTCCTGGCTTTGTCGTTGCTGCTTGATCTTTAGCAGGAAGTTTTGCCCAGGCGTCCTGCCTTGCTTTAAGATTTGCAATCATTTTCTTATACTTCATAAAAAATATTTTTAAGGTTATTTATTCGTCTTCTTCGTCGTTGTCTATATCGTTATCACTACCATTTAATTGGTCAATTGTGTATGCCTGTAAATTCTCTTCTCTGTATATGAGGTTTAGATTACCAATCTTCAGTACATTCACACTACCATCAACCAATCTTTGCAATGTAGTTGCTAATCCTATAATTTCAAGGTTGTTGAGTGGAATGTACAAATCTTCATCTTCTGTTTCGTTTTTCTTGTCGTAAATATACTTTTGTATATCAGGATTAAATTTTTGCCATTCATTATATTTAGCTTCATCAAGCTCTTTTAACTCATCAAGTTTTAGATGCAGCTCAATAATCAAATCGGCAAGTTCGCCTTCAATTTTATTTGTGCTTTTACTTTCCATTGCAAACGCTTATTAGATAACTATCGACAGAATCAATCACAAAGCTAATTGTATAGTACTCCTCATCTCCATCCTTTATTTTTTCAGCCTTAAAACCTCCTGTTTCTAAAATGTTGTAGTCTTCAAAAACTAATTGTTCAAGCAGTTTTCTAGCTTCTTGACGAATTTGGAAATCATCTGGAGTGTCTTCAAAGTTAGCCCAGTGCCAATCAAGACATTTCATTACCTTTCGTATACGCTCAGTATCTAGTTGATCTATAATGTAGTTTATAGCTTTATTTTTGTTTTTATAATCTTCAAGCGCGGTTTCGATTTTATTCATTCTGACCTAGCTATTACGGCAAGTTGGTCTGCCATATTATTATATTCATTATCTCGATGGCCACGAACATGAATATAGCTTATTCTTTCCTTGCCAATTCTGTTTATTTCCTTATCTATTAGATTCCACAAATCCTTGTTCTCTTTTCTTTCCCAAGTTGGATTAGTTAAACACCCAATCACGTACATTGAATCAGAAATAAGCTCAATATGATCTGTTGTGTCTTTTATACAATGGAGTGCTATTATTGCAGCGGATAATTCCATTCTAGAAATTGTCACACCTACATAATCAAACTTTCGTTTGTAATAACCTACCAATGTATCGTTTCTTAAAAAGACGATGCCTATCCCACCGCATTTTGATTTAGCAGAATAGGCACCGTCTGTAAATAACCTAATCACAATTCAAAAATATGCTTCATAAGTAAAAATGCATACTAAAAAACATTAAATACCCAAAATCTTACTTACAAGAATAGTTTTCTCAAGGCTATTCAACGGGTCTTTTGTCGTGCTATTCGTAACAGTTTGTGTTATGCTTTCATAAATTCTCTCATAATTTGTCGTTGGTTCATTAACAAAATATGGAGACTTCTCATCCATAAATAGCATTTTGTACGCACTAATTACATCAGCAACACCAAACTTTGTTTTTCCAAAGTTTGTTTCATATTCGGCGGTTAACGCATTGTTAATCCAATTGCCAAGAGATTTTTCCCTGTTTTCAACACTACAGTTAAATTCTCTGTTCTTCAGCTCATTTAGCTTTTTAACAAGATTATCTTCCTTTTCCATCAAAAATTCAATCAATGAATAATTCAATCGTGTTGAACTTTCGACTTCTTGTTGAATAATAAAGTCTGGATTAAAAATACACATGTTTGTGCAACACATATTAAGTCCTGTTACGGCAAATTTAGCAACAGGCTTTCTAACGTCAAGTCCAATAACTAGTACTGCCGCTTTTTTGTACGATTCAAAACCATAGTCATCAGGCAATACAGCTTGAATAAGAATACGAGTAAATGTCAAATCGTCCTTTGTAATTTTACCATTATTGTTATATGTGACAATTTTAGGTTGTTTTACATTAACAAGGAAATCACTAGTATATTTTGACATGGAATCCATAAACGGTTCTATATAATCACGAGTGGGTAAAAATTCACGTTTGCCGACACGGCACGGTTTGCCTGTAAGAACTTCATCAAGCGTAAAAATACATTCGTTATTCATTTTTTTATTTTTAAATTTTAAATATTAAAGATTACGAAGAACATTTCCATTAAGCTCATCAAGAAACATATTAAAATATTGTTCCTTAGATGTGTCATAGCCTTGCTCATTGTCAAATGTTGTCAATGCAAAACCGTATATTACAGACGCATATCTTTTTGCAAGAGCTCTAAGATCATTACTTGCAGAATCAATTTTGTTTTTTTGATTTCTAAGTTTTGAATCAAAAGATTTCTTAATTTCAGGTATGCTTATGATATCGGATGTTTTAACCATAAATGTATGCTCTCTTTCAGGAGTGTTTATACAAACTACAAGAACATCAATTTTGTTTTCAAGTATTACACCTCTTTTAATAGTAGTATATTTACTTCGGTCAATGTCTACATTAGTAAAATATGCATACCCAAGAAGCTGCATAAATGCCTTTGCTACCTCGATTTTACATTTCTTTTCATTGAATTCTTTTGCCTTCTTATTGCTAAAAGAGTATGACAAATTCTTGTATTCAACACCAACGCCATGACCGTGCATTTCTACAACGCCATCAAATGCTCGCCCTGTTGTTTTTCCAGCACCACCCCAGGAGTGTGCAATGCAACCTGGAACCTTGGCTGCCCACCTCATTAAATGATGATTGTTATAAGCCAATTCATTAAAATATTTCCCATTTTCGTCTTTGCAAATGCTATCAAAATGATTTAACTCGCTAATGTCAAGATTACGAATAGTTGTTCCTAGCTTCTCATCAAAACAATGATCCCTGACATAATTGCTATCTGTATTAAAAGCTCGTGTATAATCATAAGCCGAACAAGCGTCAACACAAAATTTAGTATCATCATTCAGCCAGCGGAGACTTGTTTTGTCTATAATATCATTCTCAAATTCCATGTGATTAAATTATATATGTATATATATAAAAATCCCAATGATATTATTTATCATTGGGATTGAAATTAAAAAGGTAAAAGATTAAAATATAGTTCTTTAATTTTTTTGCTCATCTCTTTAGCGGAAATACCTAAGTCTGGAAATTTATTACAACCATATGACCACCAAGTACATACCGCGTCAAGAGAATCAATAATAACTTTTGCATCGTCTGTTATTGGCAAGTCCTTTCCTATGCATGCCATAATAACTTGTTTTATTGTTACATCTGGTTTTTTCTGCCGTAATTCTTGTGTAAGTCTGCAAATCAAAGTAATAATAGCAAACTTATCACCCATATCACCAGACGCAGGAACGCCGATGAAAAATCTATTAGAATCTAACAAATCTTTTGTGTTTTCACACATATCTTTGTTTATCTTCATCAATTATGTCTTTAATTTTTTGAGCGATAACTCTTGCATTTGGATGTGCCCCAGAAGCCATTCTGCGTTCACAGAATCTTTCCCAATCGTCTCTAAATCCTGTCATTACAAGATGAGTCGTATATCCGATTGGAAGGACATATCGTGCAATTTGTGGAGCATAATTCAACTCAATAAGTTTATTGTATGCTTCTTCGGCTTGTTTATATAGGTCTGTAATAATGTTTACAACATCGGCACTGTCGGTGTAATTCAAAGGCTCAATATGATTGTTTTCTCCAAGTGAAATACCAGAAAATGGCATGCCAAATGACATGTCACCTTTATACTTTACATACCTCGAAGATTCCATTAATGGACAAAGTAAACGGTGCCTGACAAATTCATCGGCAATACTCCTATCAAGCTCCATGTGGATTGTTATACGCTCAAGCCCAATTGATTTTGCTTTTTTGTTGTTTTTTAGCTCAACAGGAATAGTTTGGGATGCATTAAGTTCAAAATCAGGATGTGTTTTTGAAAATTCATATAGGAATCTGCCATTAACTATTGCATAAGTCCTTCGACAGTAATCGTCAAAATCAGCCGTAATCATTTTTGAATGTTCATTATGTTGCAGATCATCTAAAAGATAAACAATTGCTGTTGGGTTGTCTATTTTTATCAGGTCAATATAATATGTTCCATGCTCAAGGCAATTAAGGTGACCTCCTGCGATTGCAAGATTATACATTCGTTCGTACGATGTTGGAGTTTGCTTGGCTGCTGATTTATAACAAACCCTCATGGCTCTTTCAATTTGAGCTTTTGCAGGCTCTTGATGATTATAATCAACTTCCCAACGTTCAACAAATGGTTCTTTAATTTTCATTTTTTCTTATTTGATTTACGTGATGAATATACCACTCTGCTTTTAACAGATCTTCTGAACTTTGATTTTCTACAATATTTTTTTTACCGCACCTAAGTATATACTTCAACGCGTTCCCTAAAGAAAATGATTGTTCGGGAGGCAAATTGACATGCTTTAAAATTCCGTCAATCAAATCTACTGCTTCAAAATAATAATTATTATTTTTGCTTGTAATTAATATGCCTATATAATGATTAGGACTATTAACCGAATCATTTTTTTGTATTTTGTCCGTCATTTTTCATTGTTATTACATAAGACCCTGTAACATAAGTAATTTTGTTTACAACCATATTGTGCAAAATTTGCACATGTTGACCAACTAAAAGTGGACCTCCATTAATCAAGCCTCCTGGAGGGTCTATTGATAATATTGTATTTTTGTCTTCATTATCAAAAATTACACTAACAGGAAGTTCACCAAAGTTAATTACCCAATTATCATCTCCTGCATAAATAAATCTATATTCATTACCGTCTCGTGATTTTGTTATCACATCAGGGGCAATATCTTCAGTGACTTTAAAGCTGACAACAGATACTTCCTTTTGTAATTTCATTTTGGTTTTAAAAGTAGACATCCATTTTCCAACGTCTTCTCTTTTATCAAATCCGTCAAATTTCTGCCCTGTGCTCTTAATAAGAGAACTAGCTCTTGTTGGAACAATTGTATTTGTTCTATTGTTTTTTAGTTTAATAATTGCGTCAAACATTTAAAAGAAACTAAATGTTAATTGATTATCGATAATTGTGTAAATTATTTTGTTGGCTTCAGCTATATAAAAGTTATAATTTATAGCGTAATCCTTTATGTCCTTCTTTACAAATTTATTAAATAAAGCAACATGAAAACCAACGTTTACTCCATTTAATCTTCCTTTACCAAAGTCTTTTACAAGATTTCCACCATTATTTGATACGTAATACCTTGTCGTTCGACCTAGATATTTTATTTTTGTTTCACCATTTTCAAAATAGCTATATACAGCTTGGCTTTTAGAATTTGTTTTTAGCCTTAAACAAAAATCAAAAATATCAGTATGATTCTTGATTGTTTCACCGACTGGAATGCCATAAAGAAAATAATTTTTTAATGCCATTGGGACGATTTTCATTGATGAATCCTTATGGTATTCTTTATCAATCTCAAAACAACCTTTTAATTTTACATGTTCATGTTCTTTTGTACTATCATCATAAACGGCTATATAATTATTAACATCACGCAAAATCATTGATTTATAATAATTATCCTCAATATATAGCCCTGTTAAATCAGTCATTTCTTTGCCTACATTCTTTATTTTATCAAGATTTTCTTTATAAATCATATAGGTAATGCCATCAGTATTATGTTGAAGGAATTTTATTTCTGGAGCGGCTTTTACTAATTTTTCAGTCCATAATGATAAAAACATTTGTCCTCCAATTGTTGTTCTCATCGTGTACAACGGGTCATACAATGCGGATTTTTCTTCACCTGTTTTTCCATATACACCATTAGCCGCAAGTTTAAAACCTTCCATAATAACATTGTTGCGTTCTGCTTTTGGTTTTTTCTTTTCCGCTAATCTGCGAGCTACAATTTTATTATTATAAATATCTAAAAACTCTGGGCCAAGATGTTCTGGATATAAACCTAACTGAATGGCAATGCTTGGATATAGACTTCCAATATCTTCATCAACAATAATCCATTTATCATCAGCATTATAAACACCTGACTTAATACATGAATGACATCCTCCAGTGCCATAATCCATTTTGGCCCCATGATATATTACTGAAGCGTTAAACTCGCCTTTTATATTTGATATTGTAGTGTCAATAAATTTTTGTTTTAGTTCATTAAATTCTTTTGTTTCAAAATTAGCCCATGAAGGAATACAATCCTTTAATTGTATTTGTTCTCTTGGCGTCCCTCCTGATTGTTTTAAATCATATAATGATTTATGTGTTTTCTCTGAATAGAGCTTTAGTATTAATTGTTCGCCAATTTTTACATCGGGATAGTTAAGACAATTTATTCCGAATTGTTTTTTAATTTCTTGTCTTAGAGCAATTTTATTTTTGCCCTTATATATAGGGTCTTCTGTTTTGCCTAATGCTACTAAGAAAAATTTATATGTTGCCTCGACATCATTTTTGTTGTAGGATAAAATAGTTTCAATATCATTTTTATCACACCATTTAGTATGATGAATTGGCATTTCTTCTATATTATCCATTCTGAGTTGAAACTCTATATCTTTAAGCGATGTTATGCGCGCCTTGTTATCATAATGAAATATTTTATAAAGGTCAAGCTGTGGTATGAATTTATTTTTGTCTGCAATTATGCTAAAATCCATATTAATAATTTCTTGTGACTTTTGATATAGACTTACAGCTATGCTTGCACCTCCTAATTTACTATATAAATATTGATAGTTATTTAAAAAATTATGCAACAATGGATAATCGTACGATTCGTTATTAAATCCTATTTGCAATAATTTGTCTCTATGCAAATGTTCCCATAATGCTTTTGCGTCATTGCGGTCATCATGTATTACAAATTGATAATATTTTTGCTCTTTAACATCAAAACCTGTATATGTGAATAGATTGCTAAGACACTCAAGGTCATATATTTCGGCAATCATTTTAATTTTCCTTTTAAAATATTTTATTATAGTTTAATTAGATAAACTTTATTTATTATATTAAAGTGAAGTGGTTGGTTAACCTAACTAACCACTTCACTTTTTATTTAACTAATCAACTTTTTTTTTGAACAAAAACGCCATTAGGATAATTATGTACTGAATAATTATTTTCTAAATCTTCTTTTGACAGTCCAAAATCCTCTGCGGCTTTTTCAATATTCTCATAACTTCCAATATATCGACTGAAGAAAGTATTTATATCTTGACAATCTTTGAAATATTCATAACATTCTTTTGCTTCAGGATGGTCGTATTGATTACTTCTGTATAGACAAGTAATGGCTTTTTGAATTGAATCACGCAGTAGATAGCAACGTATCGTCACGTCGTTTATCTCGTAATTTGCAATAAAATCCATCTTTGCGTCATATCCAAACTCCTTCATTGCCTCAATAAGAAGATCATAGTTGAGTGTTAATGCACAAGCGGCCTTCCACTTGTTACACCAATAACTACCGTTATTGTTACCAGTAATTGAATCGTTATCCCACAACTCGTCAACAAGGGCGTCAGTTAGTTCAAATGAATCTTTGTAAAATTGTGGAAAAAACTTTTTATTTTCAACTTCCAACCAATTCAGAACATCCAAAAAAACCTCATCGTGATAATTATAATCATATAAAAAATCAAAACTATTAAAAAACACATCACGAGCTATGCGATTAACAGACCCAAACTTATGGTATTGGCTAAGCTCGTCTTTAAGTTTATCCGTAGTTTTGATAAGTAGCTCTTTAATTTCTTTAGTATATTTCTCCATGTTTTATTTTTTTGCATCACGGATTTTGACTGATTCAAATGCTTCTTCTTTAGTTTTAAAGAGATTCGATTCATCAAATTTGTAACAATTATCAATTCCTTTTACTTTGTACTCATAAAAATTTTTGAGGCCATCAAAATAAAAATTAACAATTACAGAACGTCTCAAACATACTTCACAATCGTTCCTATCCCAATACAAAACTTCATCATTAATATTAAATTTTGGGTCTTTTATATTTGCCATATTTTTAATATTTTATGATTTCAGGCGTTGTGTTTTCATCAAGGTCATATTGATGATTTGCTATTTTACTATCTAGATATGCTCTTGCTTCTTTTATGCCAAAAAAGATTGCAGCATCACTAAGCGCAGCATCGTTGTATGGCTCGAAGTATTTATTTTTGTTTAATATTTCCTTATATCTATTTAAAACATATCTGTATATAACAAAATAGCCAGTTCCGACTGCTCGTTTTATCTCATAGGAAAAAACATATTTATTAAAAAAATTAAAACAATCAAAATCTTTTGATTCTTGTTTTTGAATCATAACATCATATTGCATATTATTTTCGTCAATAAATTTTCCTTTAATCATTTTAAATCAATTAATTATGTTCGCTGTAAAACTTTTTTAATAAATCAATTTTATTAGCTCTAATTGTAGCAAGAGTTTGCTCTCGCATCTGCCTTACACGTTCAGCTGTTACGGCAAATAATCTTCCAATTTCCTCAAATGACATTTTTGGTATACCACAAAGTCCAAAAAACATGCAAAGCAAGTCATGGTCCCTGTCTGATAATGTATTGAGTAATTTTTCAATAGGAGTGACAGATGAATTTTGGTCTATGTTTCTAAATACATCAAATTCATCAGCGGTTAGAGTGTCTTCCAAAATGCATTCATCGTTTTCTGTTATTGTCGTGTTTGTTGATATGCAATTATTTCCAATATTTTGTAATTCCAATACTCTTTCGACAGATAAATTACAACCATTGGCAATATCGTCAACTGAAGGAGGAATCATGTTTTTTTGCATAAAACCCTCTTCAAATTTGTATATTTTTCGCAATGGATCTATTTGTGACGAAGGAAGCCTAATGTTTGAACCGTCAGTACTAAGGGCTTTTAGAATAGATTGCCTAATCCACCAAACGGCATATGATATAAATTTTAGTTCCCTTTCTGGCTCAAAAGTATTTGCGGCTTTTATCAACCCTTCATTACCAAACCCTACTAAGTCTTCAAGTGTCAAACCTCTACCTTGATACTTTTTTGCTACAGTAATAACAAAGCGAAGGTTAGCCTCAATAAGTTTATTTCGTGCCGTCAAATTGCCTTCTTTAGATTTTTTTGCTAAGTCAAGCTCTTCTTCAGAAGTGAGTGGATATGTTTTGGCAACGTCTTTTAAATAAGACACAAACGCTCCAGAAGAACGGTCGGTAATGCTTTTACTGATTGTAATTTTTTGTATTGCCATTTATTTTTTTAGATAACCCATTTGTTTTATATAGAAAAGAACTTATGCAATGACTTTCGCCTTGAAAATCTTATTGGTAAATTGTTCGTTATATTTAGCCTTCACAATTAGCTTTAATACTTTACCTTCTTTTACTTTAGTGTCAATAAAAAACATCACAAAAATAAGGACGCTCAACTTGTATATTATCAAAATACTTGTTCAGTGCTTTTATAAATGCGTATTCAATGTCCTTTTCATTTACGTTATTTTAAAACACATCACACATAAACCGCCATACTTTGTGTCTTTAAAATAAAACTTAATCTAATGTAACAAAAAAAAGTTTGAAGATAAACAATTATCTTCAAACTTTAAAATGTTTTTATTAGTTTTTTACTTCAACTCGGCTATTCTTAACAAAGTCCCAAAGCTTCTCAGGGGAATCGATATTTGCACCGTCAATTTGCAAGTCTTTAATATTTTGGAACATAAATGTTTCAATAAGTTCACAGGTGCTTTGTTGAAAATTAGAATGCAAAACAATATCAAACATTGTTCCAACATTAGCCCACAAGTCAATTGCAAGCTTTTGGTCAAAATCTTTTAGTTCTTCAAAATTCTTCTTTGCCTCCTTGAATGTTTTAAAGGCAGTCAAAAATTGATTTCGTGAAATTTTATTTGGGGTTGTCACAATACGCTTATAATTAGTTTCCTGTTGATCCATATCCTCCGTCTCCTCGATCGGTACTTTTAAGTTCAGTTACTTGTTCAAAATCAGCATATTCGCATTTGCGAAGTATCAGCTGTCCAATTTTATCTCCTATATTGTAAACCTTTGGCGCAATTGGCTTTGTTATTCTAAATTTCATCATAACTTCACCTGTATATGCAGGGTCAATTTGACCAATTGAATTTGTTAAAAGCAAATCAACTTTGCAAATTGAACTCCTTGGTGCCAACTCAAAATAATACCCGTCGGGTGGTGAAATTGAAACACCAGTACCGTAAGTAACCAAATCACCTGTAATCTCTATTGATGTCGCAAAAACATCAGCCCCAACATCAGTCGGGTGCGCTCGCTCTGGTAGTCGAGCTTTTTCATCTAACAGCTTTACTTGTGCTTTCATTATTTTTTATAAGCTGTTTAACATAAGACTGAATCTCAAGCATAAGAGACGCCAACGCATTATAACCATTACCTGTTCTGAAAAGTTTTTCTTCTATGCCATTTTCATTACCAGTCCTTAAGCTAACCAGCGGCAACATTGTTGAATTAGTTGCTTTTTGCATCTCTTTAATCTTTACATTATCCGCATTATTACGCTTGTCCAAAATTGTGTAATTATATATTGAAACGTCTTTAATAATCTCTTTTGCGGCTCTAAGAGAACCCTCATTGTCAACACAAATAACTACATCAATCATTGGAAAATAACAGCGTTTTTTTTGCATCGAGAAACAGCGACATATTGTAGCTGTCTTTTTGCATTTTTATTCAGACAAGAATTAACATCACACATATCTATAAATATGTTATTTATAGAACTTCCCTGTAACTTATGAATCGTTGTCGCGTATCCATAATCAAAGGTCTTTTTCTTAACAACTCTACCATCGTAAATCAAATCAACTGGAGTGCAAAACGAACCTGTAATTTCATAATACAATCTCCAAAGTTTTTTAGAGTTTATAAAATTTTTACAAGTCAACGCTGCTGTTCTAGCATCTTCAATTCTGTTTGCAAGCTGTAACAAAACTTCTGGAGGTGTGTCTCTAGAAATTATATTAATAGTGCCAATCTTCTTTTCCAATGAATCGTAAAGCTTGACTTTCCATCCATCAACTTTTCCAAAGGTAGGAATCCATATTTCATATCTGATTGGCACTTCAAATATAATATAGTCCATTGAATTGAAGAATTTAAAATTGTTAAAATCTGAATTTTCATAACAAGTCAAAAATTCACCAGTTTTATATTCTTCATTTCCAGCGATAGCGCAATGTATTACATTATTATAAATATTGACTGTCTTGTTTGTATAAGCCGTTACCCTGCACTTCAATACATCTTTTTCGGATATTGCTCTTTGAAATTGATCAATTGCACCTCTAATAAAACCTGGCCTATCAGATGTTGTTATAATACTTCCATTCGCACCAACGCATGTTTTAAACTTATCAATTGGCCGCGCCCTCAACTCTTCAAGAACAGGAATTACCTTGCTTTCGTTTTTTTGTCTAAAGACCTTTGTTAATTGGATACACGGTTGTGCTTTAAAGATTTCGGAGACTTGATTTGGTCTGTTATCAACAGCTTGCAACTGTTTTTCGTCGCCAAAACCACAAATTACAGTCTTGTGTTCACCACATTTTTTAATTAGCAATTCATATAGCGAATCACTAATCATTGAAATCTCATCCAAAATTACAACTCCATTGTTTGGAATTTGCATTTTTCCTCCTTTGCATTCAAAAAGCAAATCTTTGAAGTCAAGCTCAAAAATGTCAAGTTTAGGAGATAAAGATAGGAGTTTATGAATTGTCATTGCAGGCTCACCAGCATAATCTTGCATTACCAATGCGGCTTTATGTGTCGGAGCACAAAGACAATATTGAATCCGTTCAGAGTTTAAATAATCCGTCAATCTACTAATCATCAAGCTTTTACCTGTTCCAGGCCGCCCGATTGTTATGCAACATGGTGAAGATTTTTCTTTAATAAATTCCTTCATCATATCTAATGCCTTCTGCTGTTCCTCGCTTAATATAAAAGAAGAATAGTCCATGCGTATTCAATATTCTTTTAGTCCGTTGTTAAAAATTAAATCATACAATTTAAACAACTCCCCAAATTCAATTTGTTTAAAATCTATTGGCTTTGACACGTCTTTAGTATATATGCATCCTTTTATGATTTTTGTTACTTTTTGTTCTTCTAAAACCATATTGTTTTTTACGAAAATTGTAAAATCCTCATTTTTATAAAAACGATAATCACTAAGTCTAAATGCTCTATTGAAAAACATCCATTCAGCACGACGTAACGCATCATAACATGTAATTCCGCTTTTAACTACGCCCAAAGCAGAAATTATTTTATTAAATACCTTTTTCTCAACCATGCGTGTTTCTTTCATTCTGTATTTGCTGTTTTTTTCATTCGCTCATAGAGGATTCGTTTATAATTATATTTGATGT
>CAVGUA010000115.1:0-25275 GCA_963632335.1 Parabacteroides goldsteinii | reverse complement strand
GGAATTCTTTGTTTATAATCACCATCTGTATATCCTTTTTCAACTAAAGGTATATAATTATAATATACAAAACACTCAGGCACAATTTTCTTTTGCACCCACCAATCAATTGTATGTGCGCCGATAAAATCTTCATCATCAATACTATTAGTTATTTCGTAACCGTCATTTTGTTTAGATAATTGAAAAGTAAAAGAATCTTGGCAAGAATAGGTGCATACAGTATTAATGTTAGACAGTTCAATATCAATATTTTTAACTGTAAATAAATGTTGTCTTTCATATTGATCTTCTAATAATAATTGAGATCCAATAATTAAATTTTGTGCATAAGGATTATCTTCTAACTTATCATCACGATAAACCTTAAAATCCATTTTAAAGGTTAGCTCTTTTTGTGAATTTTGATGTAAACTCAATTGTTCATCATAGGTATAACAAAAGGTATTATTAGTATTATAAATAAAGTGTTCTTTTTTATCATTTTCTTGCCCCAACATTTTGGTGTTAATCTGAGAGTGGAACTCACTAATAAGACTTGCTAAATAACGATCTGAAAATATTTCATTTTCATTATTTTTTAATGTTAATAAGTAAAGTTTAAAATTTGCCATAAGTTATCACTCCTTTCTAACACACTTGCAAAAAACAAGAAAATTTTGTTAAATTAATGCTTGGCAATTGAACCTGTAAAGTAGCTTGATATTGTAAATCAATATAAGCTTTTGAAAAAAGAAAATAAGAATCACTAATAACTTCTTCTTTTTGATTAGATACAATTTGAGGGATTAAAACTTGCCCATTCCATAATTTTTGCCATTCTTGATCTGTCCTACTTCAAATCATCGGTTTATCTATGTTATTAAGATTAAACGGCGTCTGTTTGACTTGTTCAGTAGTGATATATCTATAAACATCAAAGTCCAAATTAAAATTTCAAGATTCAACATTCTCATCAAATTTTTGTTGTGTAAAAATAATTTGTCGATTAAAATAAGAAGGTAGATATAATCCCATATTTCCTTGAGGTAATCAGTAACCACCATATTGCCCCTCTGGCATAGTTTTTATAAATATATCACCATCACGTATTAACTCAATTGGTTGAACATCGTTTACTAAAACTCGGTCATTATGATAACAGATCCATCCTTGATTTCTATCTAGCTTTTTTGTATCTATTTCTAAGACACCATTTTCTTGCATAAAAATCGCCGGAGAAGGATCTGTTGCAGACAGTTTTACTATTCCATCAATCCCTCAATAAAAACCTCAATTTCGCATAAAAGAATGATTTTTCTTTAAATCTATATTCCTTTTTGTACTATTTAAAATATCGTAATCAGGTTTAAAATATGCAATATAATCAAAAAGACTGTCAATAGAATAGGATAAAGGCGCAATATAATTTTTTTGATAAAATAATCATGAATTGTAAGATTTAGTATTAAAATTATAAAATTTCATATTACACTCCTATTTGATCAAAACAGTTGTTACAATTGTTGGAATTTTAATTATTTTATATTGTAAAGGTTTATCTTCAGGCTCAGCCACTAACGTATACTCTCAATAAACTTCTTCACCATCACTTGTATAAAAACGAACAAAAGGTGTAATTGGAGTTCCATCATCATAAACAATATTAAAACTAACATTAAAACCAACATTTGAATCAGGCGACGAAACTGGAGATGTTTGAATATTATAAATTGATTTACTTGCTACAACCTCAACAGGAAATGTTATATTTTTTGCGAATTCAGCATTGCCTTCTTCGTCCGCAGTAGAGTTTTCTTGTGTAGGTTCATAAGAATAATAATGATAAATAATCTTATAATTTCCTTCATTTGACTTTAAAGCACTTGGAGCATAAATACCAGCCCTTTCTGCTCTAATATGCTCAATTGAACCATTTTCATATTTATAAATAATGTCACCACGACTAAAAGTTTCATTGTTTGTTATAAAAGATTCTGTACAAACAAGACTTGTATTTGGTTCTAAATTATCTACTGCACTTTGATAATTTTCATTATTATCTACATAAGTTTTAATTTGATAAAAATCAAATACCGATAACTGCTTTTGTGCTAATTCAAGTTTTTGATCTAAAAACTCTAAATTTTTTTGAATTTCTGCAGGTTCTTTAGGTTCTTTATTAGGCATTTGACTATATTTAAGTCATGCTTTTTCATTGTATATATTAGCCATATTACTCCTCCTAAATTAAATTTGTACGAGCATATGCTGTAATATGAACAGCATCATTACTATTTGTCGGAAAAGTTGCATTAGCAATTTTAATCTCAATAGTATATTCCGAATACTTGGTCTCAACTAAACTGGATTTGAAAAAACGACCCGGTAATTTACATTTGAATGATTGAAAATCTTTAATAATTTTCTTTCCATGATAAGAAACTAAAGAAATAATTTGTTCAGTTTGCTCGCCTACTCGTAAAAATAAAAGACTGGATTCAGAATCATAACGAATATTCAAGGCAATTTGTCCAATTTGAGTGTCTTCTGGTTCTGATAAAATGGTAGTCGTATCAAAATCACCAAAATATGTTTGTTTAATTTCATTTTGTTGAATAAAATTATTATTATTGGTTCAAGAAGATATTTGATCAAGATTTTGAAAACTAATAGAAAATAACGTGCTCTCATTTTTACTATTATCTGCATTCTGCTCAACTAAAATAACTTGAATATTTGGGCTACTGTTTACGGTTGCAATTAATGAAGTATCTAAAACAAAAGGAAAATTTAAATCACTAGTAATATATTCTCGTATATCATTCTTAATTTGAACTTGTAAAGTATTAAGATCATCTTGTTTTGGCGTAATATCGAACTCATAACCATATCTCGCTCTTGCGCAAGCTTCTCCTTGCACTTCAAAAGTTAAATTTAACTCCGTATAATAACAAGGTTCGTTATTTTCATTTCGTCCTACAATATATCTTGTACTATCTCCAATTTTACTTAATTTTACTAAGTAGTCATATTTGTCTTCAAAATCAAATCCCAAATAACTAATTTCATATGGATTTAATCAATTAATAAATTCTCTATACTCTGCTTCTGTCAATCAGTATGCTCCAACTTGAAAAGAGATTGTTTGAGTCGAAAAAGAAATTCCCGTTAAATTACTACCAGTTGAAGAAAATTTAGGTTTACTATATTCATTTGTAAAACTGGGTCCGTTATAAAACTTTAGACCATTTTTATTATTAATAATAAATGCACCGTATGTATCAAAGGATCTAACACCTCGCCACACAAAGGTGGCGAAGTCATCCATTTGTTTTTTTAATAATTCACGGGGCTTTGTATTTATCTTAGAGTATCTTTTATCTTCTGACACTTACAATACCTCCTCCGTATTGAATAATTGCTGCTTTTAAGGCATCAGCTAATTCTTTCGCATTACTTTGAGATACATTAACAACTTCATCTCCTCCAATATTAATAGTTAAATTACCATTACTATCAGTTCGTGCAGTTAATGCGTCTAATATATCTGAATCAATCACACCACTAAAAGTAGTTTTAAACGTATCTAACCAATTATCTAATTGTAATTGAGTCATCTTACCATCTGCTGCTTGACTTGTAATTAAATTGCTTAAGAAAGCAGTTGGGTCTTGAATTGCTTCATTAAACATAGCTAATAAAGTTTGTTGATTATTTAAAACATCATCAAATTTTTCGCTAATGGCAGATAATTCATCATCCATACTACTTAATACTGCTTCTTGCGCACGTTCACGTAAAGTCTTTAAGCGTTCTTCTTCTAATTCTTTAAGAGATTGCTCTAACTCCTTACGCATTGATGCCGCAGATGCATCAGATGAAGATGCAAGTTTAGTTAAATTAGTTTGAAGTTGTGTTGATTCTTTTTCATAATCTGTATCTTCTTCTTGTTCGTTAATGGCTTCATAATATTTTTCATAAACCTCTTTACGTTTATTTAGCGAATCTTCAACTGCTTCTTGTTGTGCTTCAAGCATCTTTTTAAATTCTTCTAATTGTTCATTTTCTTTATTTAATCGAGTTTCTAAGTCTGCTTGATAGAAACTTTCAACATCATTTAGTTCTTTAATATATTCTTTTAAAATTGCGATATAGGATTTATTTTGATCTTCCGCATTTTTTGCTAATTCTAAAGCTAAATCAGTTTCAGCTTTTTGGATTAACTTCTCTCTTTGTTCTTTTAAATAAGTATTCGATTTTAATGCTTGTTGAATTAAATTATAATCGCCAGTTTCAAATGCCTTTAACATAGCCTCACCTTCTGCTCCGGCAAATAAATCAGCATTTTCTTGAATAAAACTCATACGATCAGTAATTTTCATAGAAGATCATTCCGCACTCTTTTCATAGAAATTATTTACACGAGAAAATTCTTTTTCTAATAATTGCCCCATATTGGTCATACCAGTTCCAAGAACATCTTCCATAATATTAACTAATCCTTTTCAAGTTTCTTTTCATTTTTTTTCATCTAGTCCATTTAGCACATCATCAAATTGCATATGTAATGCAGTTTGTATATCTCCACCAGCATTAGCTAAAGTCGTTAATAAATTAACTGTTCGAGCTTGATACTGTTCTTTAGAAATAACCGAACTATCTAAACGACTATATCCTTTATTCAAGGTATTAATTTTATCTGCGGTTAATCCCATCTTGTCTAAATATTCAAGAGTTTCTTGAGAAAGATCTCGATAACCCTCCATTGCATGATAAATATTTGTAATAGCTTCTCTAATAGATGGATCAGTAACTGTTTTTAAAATTGTCTCATAAGCTTGAACTTGTTCAGATAAAGAGAAATCATTTGATGATAAAATTTCTAAAACATTAGTATATTTTTCATTCTCTTTAGTTAATAATTTAGTCTGAGCTAATAATTTCGTAGTTTCTTCAATTACATTAGTTGTTGCTAATGCTTCAGCTTCTAAAGCATCCACGTTTTCTAAAATTTCCTGTGTTCATGTTTGAATATTACTGCCTTCTTCTGATGTTATTGCTCCTTCATTTACTAAAGAGTCAATCGCACCATACATTTTGTAATTATTCATATTATAAACAGTATCACGAACTGCGCGAGCTTCTTCAGATGATCCATTAAGAAATTCTTCTAATTTGCCTTTTCTGCGTAATTCTTCAATTTGTTGACGCGCTTCAACAAATTTTTTAGCCACTTCTTGTTGCATCTTTTTAGTTTCATCTTCAAGGAACCTGCGTCGTTCGACATTACTACTTAAAGCTTCATAAGCTTGTTTTTGACTTACGCCTTTACCATATCCTACATCATCTTTTTTGTCTACTTCAGTGTCATCTAAATTATCTGCTGCAGATGCTAAAAGATCATTCATTTCTTTTAAATCTTCATTAGTCTTAATAACTTTTTCATCGATGGCGTCAAATTTTGAAACAACCGTTTCTAAAGCCTCTGCGCGTTTTGTTAAATCGTAAATTTCTTTATTTAAGTCTTGAATTTGTTCTGCATTATTTTTCCCAGATTTGAATTTTGCTAAAGCACTCAAACCTGCCGCCGCTAAAGCTGTCGTAACTAAAGCCGCCATCGCAATACCAATCCAAAGATTTTCTTTAAATGCCGAACCAACCGCAGTTAAAGCGGCGCCTATTCCTGTTTTTACATTTTGTTTCTCTTGTTTCTTACTGTTTAAGTCAATTAACTTACCAATTAAAGTTAAAACAGGAACCGCTGCCGTCATAATAAATAATCAAGCTTGTGAACCAGTGATTGCAGATAAAATTCCTCCACCAATAGAACTTACTCCAATACCAATATTATCCACAACCGTATTGTTTTGTACTCCTAAGGCTAAAGCATCTTTTTGAAGATTATTTAATTCCATTTGATCTAAATTAAGTTGTGCTTGAGCGGTATTAAGTTCCGTTGTCGCCTCGACTAGATTTTTTTCAGCGGCAGCAATTTCCACTTGATTTCCACTTTGTTGCGCTTTTAATAGCGCTAATTTTGCTTCATCTTTTAATTGTTTTAAAATTACTATCTCTTGTTGCTTGCCTTCTATTGTAATCTTTTTTTCTTGAATTCGTTGTTGAACTAATTCTTTATTAATTCCCTTTTCAAGTTGATAATTTTTCATCGTAATAGCCACTTGTTTGCTTTTAGTAACTAACATTTGCCCAACTAACATGCTGATAGCACTAAAAACAATTTGCATACCAAGAGAATTGTTTAATATAGAATTAATCCCTTCTAATAAACTCCCAATTGCATTAACAATTCCTTGAATTCATTCACTGTTACTTAATGTAGAAACTAACTTTTCAACCGCAACATTAATCTTATTAATACTTGCTTCCAAACCCTCTAAATAAGTTGCAGCTTGAGCTGATGTTGCCCCCGCAGAACGTGCTGAAATTTGTTGTAATTCAATAACTCTATCATAATCATCCATCATCGCAATTAAACGAGATTGTTGACGAGTTCCGGCTAATGCTTTTGCAATAGCAGCTTGTTGGTTGGTACTTAATGTATTCCATTTACGTCCTAATTCATCTAATACATCTTCTGTTGAACGTAATTCTCCGTTAGTATTTTTTAATTGAATATCTACATAAGATAATTGTCGTTCGACGTTATTAACATCTGTGTCTCCTTCTAAAGTCTCACCAAAATCACTCATTTCACGCATACGTGCAATAATTGTTTTTAAAGCAGTACCCATTGTTTCAGGGGCTTCACGAGTAGTTTCTAGACCTTTAGCAAGTAATGCAGTTGTATAGTCAATTGACATTCCTGCCAAATTGGCTTGTGATGCTACTTTACTTAATGCAATTGCTAACTCATTATAATCAGTTGCAGAACTTGCTGCTACTGCGGCAAATTTGTCTGATACTGACATAGCATCTTCTGCTGATAATCTAAAACCATTCAATGCAGTAGTTAAATAGTTAACTGAATCTGCAGTGCTAATACCCGCAATTTTTGCGGCAGAAACGGCGGCTTGAGTCAAAGTCAAAGCATCTTGAACACTCTTACCTTGTTTCATATATTCAGTTGCTACGCCTGCAACTTCTTTAGTTGTTGCACCTGTTTGTACAGCCAATTCTTGATAAGATTTTAATAATTTATAAGTTTGTTGACGAGTTAAACCAGTAACCATTGCTTGTTCGGTTAAGGATTTATCTAAAGAAACGATAGTTGTTTTAACTTCTTGCAAAACCTTTTTAACTGTTCTTAAAAGAATCGCATAAATTGAAAATTGCTTTAAAGCTTTACCAACTAATGAATTGTTTTTTTCTTGTTCTTTATTGTTGTCAAGCAACTCTTGAGCTTTAAGTTTATTTTCTTTATCAACTTGTTGTCGATTGATTTCATCATTAATTGTCGCATTTACTTTATCTTGAGAAGCAGACAAGTCTAAAGCAGCCTGCTGATCTCCTGTTGTCATGAGCTTTTGGGACTCTTTTTTCATCTCCTCAAGTGCTTTTTGTAAACTCTCAATTAATTGAACTGTTTCTGAAAATTGTTGTGGCAATTTCGCAGCCGTATTTTGTAATTGTTGATAAATTTTCGCAGCTTTTTCTGGATCTGAATAATTTGAAAAATCTGTTCGTTTACCTTCTTGTCAAAAACTTGTCGCTTGAACCTGCTTCCCAGCATGAGATCCTGATTTATATGTTAAACCTTGAATGGCTTCTGCTACATAAGTAGATTTTAGAGTAGCTCCTTTTTCAGTGACAGAACCTTTTACTTGCAAGCGTCCCAACTTTTCACGCACAGCTTCCACTTGTTCAGTAATTTCTTGAATTTTTTTAACAGATGCCGTAAATTCTTTAGTAACTTGCTTTTCTTTTAAAAGCACATCCGTTAAAATACTTACAACTTCTTTATGAGTTTGACGAAAAGTTTTTAAATCTTGTAAAGATAATTTTTCTTTACTTGCTGTAGCTGCTTCTAGTTTAGATAAACCAAAAGTGACTCTAGATTGATTTTCTTTAGTATAATTTGGAGAATTAAGCAATTTTTCATGCGTTTCTTTTGCTTTCTTTAATTCTTCAGTTAAAGCGACTTTTATTTGTAATTCATCTGCCATTTGGTAGACCTCCCAATATGCTGATGCATATTATCTATATTATTCTTCTTCTGATTGAAAAATATCTTTAACTAAACCTAATGTATTTAAAATTTCATTATTTTCAGTTTGATAAGTAAGACCAATTTTATCAATTAACTCCATTAAATGTGTTAAATCTAACTTATCTACTGCAGTTTGAATTTTTGTGGAAATGGCATTAATATTTAAACCGTAAAACCAGCGTGCTTCTTTAACTACCGCCATCAAAGGCATTTTAGTTTTTTTATAAAAATTACTGCTTTTATATTCTTTTTCAAAATTACAAACTGCTTCAATGAAATCAAAATAATTTTCAATTTCTAAAAATTTTTCAACCTTTTGTTCTAATTCTTGATTTGTCATAATGATTATGTTCCGTCCTTTCTTTATTTAAAAATAATATAATCATTTTTATTATCAATAACTTTAAAAGTTAAATTGACAGTTTTGTTGCTATTATCGAATAAAAAGTTCTTATCTTCTCCTAATACACATTTTTCAACATGTATCCAACATTTACTTGTTTCTTCATTAGTATTTCCAATCATTTCAAAATCTAATGTAAGATATAAATTATCACGTTTATCTAAAGAGAAAGCCTTTCCATCGTAATAAGAATAAAATACTAAATAATTCGTATTACGTTGTTTAACTTCAATTTGTCCGCTTTCTAAATAATCAAATGCACTTTCTAATTGACCGTCGATATCATATACAAATACTTGATATACTTTATCTGTTGGTAAAGCAAAATATATATAATTATTACTATCTGAATCACAATTTTGCATCGTACTTATTAATTTTGTTTCAGATTTGGGGCAAATTAAGTTCAAAATTTTATCATTGAGATTTACATCATATAATGAAACCGAATCAATAAAATCTGTTCCGTAACTTAAATTTCGTATTCCTGCAGATGTATCACCATTTATCTTTTTAAATTGGAAACGAGTTCTGACATCTGCTAACACTGTATATGGTTGATTATCATATTTAATTGTTGTATTACCAATTGTACCTGCGTGATATGCACGAATAATACATTTGGCTTGATTTCCTATTTGAAAATTATTATTCATAATACACCTCATTCTATTTATAGTATAACCGAAGAAAATCGAAAAATCAATTCTCGCAAATGAAAAAGAAGGAATTTATTCCTTCTTCTCTTGAAATCGATATGTGATATCTTGCCAATTTTCGTCTGCGTCCTTTTTAAAGAAACGTTGATTAGTGGTAGTTTTATTTAATGGCCCAGCCTGTGGAATATACGGGCCTATTTTATAATAATCTAACTCTTGTGCCAAATTTTCGTCTCGCTTATTGCAACCGCTATACATAGCTAATTTTAATTGCGGCCAACATTGACGAATTTTTCGGCACAATTGAATTAGTGATTCATGGTCATTATCTCCACCCATAAAACAGATGCATGTACAATGAGGTTTCTTAGATAATCATTGTTGCACTTCATTAATAGTTAAGATAACTCCGCTATCCTCTGCCAATCAAGGCTCAAAACAACCCTGGCAATGGCACGGACATAATGTTAAATTAAAACATAAACTAATCTCATCTGGCACTTCAGTAAAAGTTACTAATGTACTTTCGTATTTTAACATAAATTAATCCTTTAAATGATTATATGCTCTCAATCCTGCCTCAATTTGACGTGCAGCACTAAATGAAGAAATGCGCTTTAAGTATCCAATGATACGAGTTGCGTAATCTAAGTTAGTTGAACCGCATTTAGGGCAAGTGGTAAATGTATGCTTACTTACATGTCTGCAATCATTACAGATGATATTCATAACATTATAAGTAAAGTAATTACATCCTTCTGCTACTGCTACATCCATTAATTTACGATATTGTGCTGCGCTTAAATGTTCATCTAAGTTGTTATGTAACGCACTACCACCGTCACAGCATCCAGTAAACTTAATTCCTTGGAAAGCAAATTTTTCGACAGGGTCAATGTTGTGATCTTCTACGATATAAAAGTATGAATTATAAGTATCACGAGGAACGGCATAACCATCTCGTTTATCTCATTTTGCATTTTTAACACCTAATCCTTCTGCCGGAACAAATTCAGTATTAAATTTGCAATGTTCAGTACGTGCTTTGATGTTAGATTGTTTAATAGTTTCTAAGATATCTTTTGCATATTGTTGATATCGCTCATTGTGCGCATCAATTGGGATGCCCAAGAATTCTGCGCCTTCAACAAAACCGTTAATACCAATGGTTAAATATTGGCTATCTAAATCAATATATCCTGCATCATAGATAGTTAATAGACCACCTTTTTTATAATCCCAGATGATTTCATTAAATGCAGTTAAATATTTATGTACACGATCAACTATTTCATTAATTGTATAAGATAGTGGCACTTCAGTGATTTCTTTGCCGTCATACCAATCTTGAACGATGCGGTTTAAATTTAGTGTAATAACACCTTTTGAACCTGTTTTAATACCACCTGCTCCTAGAGTATAAGAGAAAATATTTTCTTCAATACCATTACGTAAACGACAACAAGATGAAAGACTATCTACACTATCACTTTGATACATGAAGAAGGAAGCGCCCTCAGCCCATTGTTCGGCGAAGAAGGTAGCCATTTCTTCGTCGGCATATTTACCATCTTTGACATACATATTGGCTGTTTCAACAGGGAAAGTTAAATCGGCAATTTTTAGACGTTCTGCATTAAACCAACACATAAAAAGCTTTTGAAGTTCTTTAGTTGTTTCCCAACAAGGTTCGTTTCCATCTGGGAAGAAGAAGTCTTTAAATATGCTTTCAAAATAATATTTGTCAAAATATGCGATATTCCAGAATAAAGATTGATATCCACGTGCACCTGCAGGTTGATTGATTGTATAAACTACTTGCGCGAAGAAATGTTCTAATTTATCTTTTAAAGTCAGAGTACAACCATTTAAAAATTCTACTGGTTGATCTAAATGATAAATGTAATCTTGACCATAGTCTAGACGTGCAAAGTAATCGAAGTAAGTTAGGAATTCTGGTGTTGCAGTTGCTCCGGCAAATTGTCCGGCTACTAAAAACATTAAGTTATTAAAACATCCGCAAAAACTATCTAAGTGTTTTGGTGCGCTTGAACTGCCGCCTAATTTAGTTAATCCATCTAATAGGAATGGATATAAAGTAATTGAACAACAGTATGGGAAGATTGATGTTTCATCATGTTTGTAGATAATGTGGTGATTTAAGTCGGCGATGTATTGCATCGCAGTAACTTCATCATACATCTCAGTAAGTTTTAAATACATTTTAACACGATTTAATAAAATCATATCTTTCTTTGGTAATTCTGCTGCCATAGTCGCAATGTTTTTACGAGTAACGTTGGCATTTTGGTCTACTTCACTACCTGTTGCCGCATTTTGTGCTGCCATGTAGTTGTTTATAAAATTGATTTTATCTTCTACAGTGTCTATTTTCATAATATGCTTAATTAATTCAGGTGAAAGAGAAATTTTAGGCATTTAATTTTCCCTCCTTAATTAATTTTAAAGCGTCTTTAAAATTGTATTTCTTCTCATTAATTTGTAAAGTTGGAAGAGAAGTTATTCCATTTGCTTTGATTTCTTGTACATCTTGACATACGGTATAAGATATATTATGTGAATCTAATTCACGTTTAAGTGCTAAGCACATACCACAAGATGGCAAAGAATAAATTTTGATGCTATCTTTCATAAATTCTTTATCTCCTTTAAGTATTGTTATTATATTATATACCATTTTTGATAAAAAGAAAAATACACCTAGATTAGTCCTAGATGTATTCGTATGGGTTAGTTTGTTATCTTTCTACGATAGTAGATAATACTACTTTACCATTTTCATCTTTAATAATTAATCTGCCAGCTTGATCTTTTTCAATAGCAGTAGTTCCGCTAATTACGTTTGCACCATCTAAAGTTGCAGTATAATTAGCTTCCTTAATAGTAATTTTACCATCATTAGCGATTGAGTAAAGTGCTTCTGGAGTTGTTTCTTTATCAATGATTGAGTAAAAAACACCCGTATTAATTGGTTTACCATTTTTATTACCAACTTCGATAACAGTAGTCATTAAGTCACCATTCATATCAAAAACAGTGGCATCTCCCTCTGAATCTTGAGTTAGGTTAAACAATGAATCTGGTAAGAATTGATAGAAAATAATTTTTACAGGAACTTGAGCGCCTGATCTTTGTTCGATAAAGAAACTGTCACCAATAATACATTTTGGTCCTGCAAATTGTTCGCCAACATGAAGAGCAATTCTTCCTGTAAATCCTGCTGCATTATATTCAGAAACTGTTCCACATAATGCATCTAATGCTTCATTATTACCTAAAGCATCTTGCATTTCTAAACGTGCAGATTTACCAAATTTAATTAATGGGTTTGAGTATTGACCACCAGTAACAGTTTTATCAGGTCCATCTTGGCTAACATTTGCAATCTTTAATGTATCTAAAGTAGTTAAAGCATTTTCTTCTGGATACATAGCTAGAATTTCGTCAACATTTTTAGGGGTGCTTCCATCATAAACAACTTCATAAACTTTAGCATTCATAACAGTAACGACACCAAAACGTTGAATCATTTGATCAAATGAAGCATTAGATGTTCCTAAACGAGAATATCTGTTGTCTGCCATATTTATACCTCTTATTTAATAAAAAAGTTTAATTTATTTCCCTTTTTTATATTTCCCGCCGCTGCGGCTTGCGATTGCAAACGATAAGACACTTCTCCCGCGGCTAGTTCTCGGAGTCAGTGAATTTGAGCCATGGTTTGATTATATAAATAATCAATTGTAAAAGAAGGAAAACTATATGTAATTGCCATCAGATTTTTAATTAAACCTTCTGGATCTCCTTCTTTATCTGCCTTTAACTTTTTAATTTTAGCATCCATTTCTTGTTGCTTTTTTCAAAAAGCTTCGGCCTCTAGTGAATCAAAGATTAGAGGTTGGGATACCTTTTCTCCACAAGATAATTTTACTAAATATGTGATATAATCTCAAATTTCCTTTGTAATAGTAAGATCATTTACTTCAAAAGTCTTAGTCTGAAAATTTAATTCAAAACCTGGTAATAATTGCTTTAAACTTGTAGAAAGTTTTTGCACTAGAGGACTAATTTGTTTATACCCCCCAAATTCAAAAAACAATTTTTCAAAGAAGTCTAAACGATTATCTGCCTTTAAACTCATAACATTTTGAACTTTCTCATCAGATGTAGTAATACAAAAGATAGTTAAGCTCATATCTTCATTTAAAAATAAATCACGAACACTAGGACAGTGGAAAACAAATTTTCCACCATCACTTGTGCGTACGTTAATGTCCTTTGTCATAAAAAGTCGTGTTAATGAAAAGTCATCTTTAAAAGAAGAATTCAACTATAACACCGCCTTTCTTTGTTCCTGTTCTTTAAATTCAAAACTTATACGATATCCAAAACTATATTCAGAATACACAACAGATGAAACATTTTTAATCTCAAGAACTCCTGCGGCAGAGAATTTCTTTCCATCAATAGTTTTATAAATTTCATCTATCATTTCTCATAATCTTTGACGATTTTCAGTAAGCATAACATGATTTTTATCAGTTGCTATATAAATAGAACCATAAACAGGAATATTATTTCCGCTTTGTTTAAAACTCATACTATCTAAATGGATTATGATAAAAGAGTTTCGGCCATGATTTACAATACCATTCTCCAAGTGAGCATCTAAGCAAATATATTGTCCATCCATTAAATCATTAATACTATGAATAGTAAAAGTTGGATTGCCTTTTTGAATATCATTATTATCTTCAATTAATAATTGTTGTAAATAAGTATTTTGACTTAAAGTCTGTGCAATTTCAAATAAAGTTCTTTTAATTGTTTCTAAACTCTTCATATTATTGCACCTGCTTTGTAATAATTTGACCGCCTTGTTTAACTTTAAAAGTAGCGCTCTTTAAACCAAAAGGCACTTTAAAAGTAACTGAGTTGCGGCTTAATTGAATAATTTCGATGGCTTCAGTTGAACGTCAGAAATAGCCTTGCTCTGTAGTTTGAGTAATCAATTGATCATGTCCCTCACTATTTTCAAATTGCGGCTTTTCTAACTCTGGTCGATAAATATAATTTTCTTCCGCCGAAATATCTTTATCTACAGTTGTTGGACGTAATGAATAATATACTAAGCCATCTGTACTAATATTATCTATCTCTTGAATTAACCAAGGACGTCCTTTTATAACAACAATATCATTAATTGCCAATGCTTTTACAGATGGCAAAACTAATAGAGGTTTTTGTTGAGATTGCAATACTACGTCTTGCTTTAACGAAACATTAATGTAAGATTTTTCCGGTCCAACAAAATATCCTCAACTATCATCAATTTGCACATTACAAAGATATGCTTGATATTTATGCCAATCAACATCTTTAATAACAACAATTTCTTCGGCAATAAGCCAACTAAGACCTTTCGCACTCCAAATGCTGCCGACAGTTAAAGGTTCATTGATAAAAGTATAAATATAAGCCAAATCTTTTTCTTGTTTATTGACTACGCATGCTAATTGTTTCTCGGCATTAGCATTTGTAATTTCAATAGATGGATAACCTTTAATAATAAATTGACTATTTAGTTTTTTATTAGCTTGAACACGTTGTTGATTGGTGCGACGAAAACGTTCGAATGAATTACTCATCGCTATTTACATCTCCTAAAGAAGGACGACGTAAAGAATTTACTCTACTATAACGATTCTCAATGTCTTTAGCATTTTCTCTATATACCTTAAGTAGGTTAGTGTTTTTATCTACTAAATTAGCAGGTGAGAATGTTTTAATATTAGAGTCAGTATAAATACCATCAAAGTTATCACTATTTGATAAAAGATGTTCGCACCAGAAAACTTTCATCCATGCTAAGATTACTTCGATTTCTTCATAACCCATAGGATTTAAGAAACGACCGTGCGGAATAGCATCTTCAAAATTTTCATCATCTTCACTTACTTCTTCGATAGCATTTGTCTCTTCATTGCGAATAGCATAAAAAGTTTCATATGCGGTAGAAATTTTCGGAAATTTAAATGCGGCAATTGCTCGGCATGCAATGTTATAACATTCTTCATCCAAGTCATCTTGTGAAATAATACCGTAATATTCTCCACGAATTGTAGCCCTAAAAGATGGATATAAGATACTATCTCAATATTGTAAGTCTGCCATGTTTTCTACCTCCGTGTTAATATTTATCGTTTTACTATTTTACTCAATATCCATTGTTAATTGGATTTTAAAAATACCTTCAAGCATTTGAATAACACCAGATGTTAATTCACTTACGTTACTAACTACTACTGTTTTAACCCTTTCTTCTCCATATGTTTTGATTGCATCTAAAATTTTACTACGAGTGCCACTTTTAACAATTGCTAAAATTTGTTTAGAATCTTCAACTTTTGCAGGCACAAAATCTAGTTCTGCACCAAAGTAAACTCCAGCTTTAATCGCTGCTTCGGTAAGTCCTTGAACATCATTTACTGTAATACAACCATTTTTAAATAGTTGATAATTTTCTTCATTTAAGAACAAATCTAAAGCCCAATCTACTGGAACTGTTTGTTCTGGAATACGATCAGTTAATCTCACAAGTTTATTTAAACTTGGATTGTTAACAGAGTGTAATACAAACATAACTTGATCAGGTGTTGTTTTAATAATTTTAAAAAATCTGTTTTCAGACATTAGAATGTCTCCTTTCTTTATTTAAAGAAGGAAGAGGAAAGTCCTCCTCCTTAAATATTGTTATTAGTTAAGAGTAACCTTAATAACAGCATAGTTGTTAGCCATAGCAACACCAACACCGATTAATTTATGAGCTTCCCATTTTTCTGAACCAACTGCTGATTCATTACGTTGAATTTCTAAGTCTCCACGTAAAGCAACTTTAACAGGTTTAACACCAGATGGAATTACAAATACTGTTGAGTTGTCATAGAACCATTTATCATTGCGGTTATCAATTAAATAGTTAGGAATTTCTACAACTTTAACACCTTTATAAATTTGAATAAAGCCATAATTTCTCTTATCTTCAGAATCTTTTAATTCAGGATGGAATTCAATTCCTTCATTATTAAGTTTACTTAAAACTTCATAAGATCCAAAGATCATAGGAACACCATATTGTTTAACTTTTGGTAATACTTCGTCTAATGCAGGAGCTAATGCTGCTGAAGTTGCTGCAATAGCAGTTCCGCCATTATATTTAATAGCATTATAAAGACCATTTGAATCTTTTACTGCATTGCCTGTTAAAGTAGATGTACCTGATGCTAATGCTTCAAATACTTGTTTATAAACAATTTCTTCCATTCCTTCAAGAACGTTATTAAATAATTCACTTAAACTTGCAGTGCCAAGTAAAATGTCTTCTAAAGTTACATATACTGCCACACTCTCAACATGAGTTTTTAAGCTAAAATATTTGCTATCTAATCTAGCTGCTCTATAGATACCACCACGAGCGCCTTTAGCAATAGTTAATTTAGCACGGTTTTTACCGATTTTATCAATATTAAACAAAGGTTCGGCGTCACGAGCAAAAGATTTAACTTCTGCGAATTCGCCTAATACTTGTTCTAATTTTTTAGGTAAAATTTCGTCTACTGCTTCTTCAATTAATGCAAAAGCTTGAGGAGCTACGGCACGAATTTCACGAGCAGATGGATTTTCACCTAAACCTAATTCTTTACAAATTGCAGAGATAGCAGCGTTATTGACATCTTCTGCACTAAAATTAGCAGAAGGTTTATTTTCTAATGCGGCGATAATGCCAGTTTTTAATTCATTATTCATTATGTTCACCTCGCTCCTATCCTAAATAAATATAGTGGTAAGCCTTTGTTCCATCAGGCATTGTATCAACTTCAAACCAATCATCTGATTTGCCTAAACCACTTGTGCCTTCTATTTTAACTACTCTTCCTTCGATGGCGCTGGCACCAGCATATTTATATGTTTGTGCTTCAGGTTCACCTTCTTTTTCAAAGTAATCAATTGTACTCATCCATTCATCACCAGGAATTAATTGAACTAAACGAACATATTCTTCTTCAAGATTAGTTGCATAAAGATTAGCCCCTTTAAAAATAGTGTTGATAGGATCATTATAAGAAATAAATAAAACCTTATCACTTGCTTCAGGAACTTTGATTCCGTCTACGCTGATAGCGCAAATATGACCATTTTCAAAATATTCAACGCCATTTTCTTTTCTAACGTATTCACATTGTGCTTTGACTGGCATTTGTGCTACAACGAAACCAGGTTGTAAGCCTTTAAGGTTATTAACTTCAATTTGTTCAAATTTTGGTAATAGATCTACAATCATTTTTATAACCTCTTCTTTCTAGCGCTTTAGGTTCTTACGAACAAATGCGTCTAGTGGATTTTCTGTGTTTTTAGTTTCTGGAGCATACACAGTAAATGCTCTTCCAATACCGCGTACAGATGTAACATTTGCTTCATCATTGACACGTTTATAGATTTTTAATAAATCTAATTCAAGATCTTCAGCACTAAAAGTATCAATTGAAGTAATATAGTTGTTGTACTCTTCTTCAGTTAATACATTCCTATAAGAATCGACTAATTGGACTTTTTTTGCTTTCTTAAGATTTTCATATTCTTCTCTTTCACTGTCAGTAAATGAGGTAGAACTTGAAGTCTCATTTTGTTTGTTTTCATGTCCACACTCACTTTCATTAACTTGTTGTTGTTGTCCTTCGTTAACTAGTGGAGCGTCTTCGACATTTGTTACTGATGCTGCTGCACCGGTGAAATTTGATTGTTGGTCATCGCTGTTGTGACCGTCTTCATTCTCAATAGTAGAGGCAGCACTCACAGGTTCCGGATCTGGTGTAGCTTCAGGTTCAGGAGCGTTTTCAGGTGTTTGATCATTAAAATCAGTTTGTTCACCAACTTCTGGTTCTGCTGGATCTGCACTAGGTTCTGGTTCTGCTTGTCCCATGTCTGTTCCTGCTGCAGTGGCATTGTCTTCTAAGCTTGCATTAGGAGAAGGTTCTGGTGTAGGTTCAGGCACATCTTCCCAAACTACATGTACTTCTTTTACGTCTCCTAAAGTTACTACTGCATTTTCGTCAATAGTATAATAGAATCTAAAATAGGTTGTACTTCCATCGATAAAAGAATATACGTGACAAACTACACTGTCATCATAGAAATCTATTGGACAAATATATAGTTCTTCGTGATATTCTTCTTGAATAGCGTTTACCACTCTAACAGAAATGTCACCCCATGTTAACTTGATGAATTCACTTAAATTCATTTTTTCGCCTCCATGTTGGTTTTCTTCTAATCGTCTTTCACAATAATTCTTTAACAATTGCATTTTCTTTGTAAATTCACTATTTTCTTCAAAGAAGGTTGAACCTGTAAAAGCCGGTTTTTGATTCATGCCAAGCACACTTACGCCAACAAAATCTCCTGCGGTAAATTCAATGTTTTTGAAGTGTTTCTTGTCATCATAGTTAATTTTGTATTTAGTTGATTTAGGATCTAATTCTAATGAATGAGGATGACCTGGAATCTTTTTGGCAAGTTCGCCCAATTGGTCTGGACGTTCAGTGTATAAAATTACATCTGCAACACACCATATCTTTCCATCTTCTTCATCGTCTTCAAAAGTAATTTCTCCGCAAGGATCAACGATACCAAAGATTTCTTGACGACTAGCATGACCTTCGAAATCTTCACTTTCGTCATCATATCTACTTACAACAGGTGTGTAAGGAAGAGAACGAATTAATTGATCTGCGAATTCATCGCTGAAATAACGATGATCTGCTGTTTCTCCTTTGTAAAAGACTTTCAATTTACAACGAGAGAAGATTTCATAATTTTTATCTTCATTGTTCGAGAAATCTGATAATACAACAGGCCAACTGAAATTGATAGTTGGTTTTTTCATCTTTAATCCTCTTTCTTAAGACTGCGCTTAATAATTAATAGTTAGATGCTCTATTTATCTTGACCTGATGGCTCATTTTCAGGAGTTGATTTTGTATCCCCATCTTTTGTATTATCTTCTTGAGCGCTATTGTCTTGTTTAGCATTTTTATTAGATGAATCACTGTCGCCATCTTGTTGCTGTTCATCTTGTCTATCTTCCGCAGTTTGAGTATAAGATGTTTGCATTGGCTTAATCTCATCTAATTTTAAGAAGTCCTCAAGGTCTAATTGATCTTGAATATTCTTTTGCTTAATACCTGACGCTATAAAATAATCTAACTTGCCAACACCAAGTGTAGCGTTAGCTTTATATCTTCCTATATCGTCATTGATAGTATACGGCGAAATTGGTAAAATTTCAATATCCGCTTGGTAGGTCTTGAAATCAAATCAATTGTTAATAGCAATATTATAGAAGTTAACTAATTTTTGCACATGTCTCCATACAAAACCTTTATCACGTACTAAAGACATTTGTAATGCATTAACACTTTCTGCCGTAAAAATTGCACTATTGAAACCGGCGTTATTAAAGATTGCTTTGAAGGCTTTACTTAATACTTCATTTTCAGATGTATCATTTTCGGCAATTTTAGCTACTTTAATATCACCATAAGTAGTGATTAAACGTGCCTTATCATTCGTTTCTACAATACGACGCAAACTTTTGTGCAATGCTTCAACTTCATCTACCTCAAAAATAAGTTTATCTTCATAATGAGGCATTGTTTGAACCACAATGTACTTTAATAAATTTTCATTACGTTGCAATTCATTGTCTTGATATTTTTCATAGTCAAGAATTCCGCCATAAAGATAGAAAAAAGTTGGGATTGCAGCGTCATTTAGTAAAATGGCACTTGAAAATCTTGGATCTAATGTTGCCCAACGCTTTTGACTATCACGCTTATAGGCATTATAATATTTTTTAAATTCAACAGGAAAACCTTCTAAAAAAGCTTTTTTAAGTTCATCTGTACTTCCACCCAAATCATCAATATAGCTCATATCTAATTGAATAATTGCTGTTCCGAATTGAGTTTCACCGATTTTTCGGCAATATTTATTAGGCAATAAAATTGTATCAATAGCATAATTTTCTTCGTCACAAAAAGTGGTAAAGTAAACAGAACCTGTAACAAATAATAATGTTAATAAAGACGGAAATTTAGTTTCAATAGAAAGACCATCTGCAACTTCTAGCATTAAATTATACATTAATTGAAAGTCATCTGGTTTTAAAGTTTTTTTGGCTTTTGCTTTTGTCTTAGCATAAACCTTGTGTGGAATAACTTTGTAATTCCAAGTATACATATCTGCCAAATAATTAATAACAGATGCGTAAATAGGATTTGTTGCATAAAGTTTACGAGATGTTTCCGCTAAAGTATTCGGATCATTAATGGAACCCCACAATGCTTGACGAACTGCTGATGCATTTGCATAATCAGATGACAAATAAGATGGTTTATTATCTTGTCGACGACGAGAAGATTGGTCATCTGCATACATGTTTTTTAATTTTTCTATACGATTTTTTCGAAATTGTAATTTTGGATCTGCCATAGTTGTTTTCTCCCTTCGTTAGTCGAAGAAGGCAATTTTACGACCTTTGCCTTTTTGTCGTTTACGTTTGTAATATTCTAATTCAAATTGTTTATTAACCGCTCATACTAAATACTCTGCCATAGAAAAATAGTCCTTTTGAATTTTTGCATTACGACGAACAATTTTTAAACGGTTGGTCATTGTGTCAGATGTGTTTAGAATATCTAAGTTTTTAAGTTGTTGTTCCATTTTATCCATTACTTGGAATGGTGCTAAAACTTCTTTTTGTTTGCGCATGCTCATATCCATGAAACCTTTATTACGTCCATATAATGCAATTGCATCTGTAAGTTTAAGTGGGTAAGTAATAGCCCCGGTACTCATACGTGAGAAGAAGAAGTAATGAATTTGTTCTCCAATTGTTCCACCTGACTTAATTTCATAACAGATGGTTTTCTCTTTAGGATATGCAATTAAATCTTTTTCGGCATCTGTTGGTGGATTAATAATTCCTAATCCCTCATAAATCATACCTTTATCATCACGAGTTTCTTTATTCAACCAATCTCGCATTGCTGCACCGATACCATTGGCATCGTATATAAGAAGTTTGGCGTTATAGAGTAGAACGGTTTTCTTAAATTCATTTGCAATAACCATGTAGTCAGTTGAAGTAATACTAAATAGGTTAACAAATTTGTAAGTAAAAAAGTGTTCCTTTGGAATTACTTTTGCTACCCCGACTGCCGTTTCGGCCGCACCATCTTTCGCCATATCGGCGCAGATGACATAAAAGCAACCGTCACTTAATTGAGTGGTAGTTAATTTATTCTTTAATTCAGTCAACTTTACTTGACGCAATGCGCTGATCATATTAACATTAAATGCCGCGCCAGCTGGTGCGTCACTCCATCTACTTTCATATTCACGTTCAAATGAAGATTTACTAAATGAAGGAGAATTAATAACGTCCTCAATTTTTTTCTTCGCAGTTAAACCGTGGTATAATGGAATACGATAAGTTCCACAGATAACATAATAGTTATTTGGATCCATAACTGAACGACATAATATTTCAATAAGCTTTTGATATGCAAACGTCTGCTGGTATCCCGCAGTAGTAATATAAATTTCTTGAGATTGTGGTTCGTATGGATTTATTAAACCATTACTCATTTTACGAGGTTCATTTAACATAGGAATATAAACTTCATTTACAAGGGTTTCGTCTTGTTCAATAACTTCTTCAAAGATTAATGATTGACGACGTAGACCACGGACATTACCTAATGAAATTGACGAACCGTTTTTAAAAGTAAATGATACATAATCTTTTTGCACTGAAAACGGGTCCATCTTTTTACCGGCTACTACACGACGTTGCATCTCGTTACCAAGAAGAGGGAATTTTACCCATAAGTCATTAACGAATTTTTGCTTGGCAATTTCTGCTGCCTGTTTGATTGTTCCGGCGGTAATTGTTGTATTGTGACGTGGAACGAACATACAGTGGAGGTAGCGCTCCAAATCGGCAATAAATGATTTAGAGGTACCACGTGATAAAGTTTCATAAGTTGCAGTTCCACGAGCCATGCATCTCATCATTATACGTTGAAATGGATATAATGTGAAGTGACTACGCTTCGGCACAAGTAAATCAACAAATAAATCAGGATATATCATAAACTCATTTAAGTATCTGCCCACCTCTTGAAAATGTTCATCAATGCGCTTTTTAGTTAAGGTATTAGTAGTTTGTCTCTCTTCATTATCAAAGAATTCTATTAGGTCGGCTATTTCAGGTTCCATATAATCTTCATCATAAAAGTTTAAATCGTCTAGCATATTTGCAAGCCTCCCGACACTAATTTTTTGCCGCAGCGGTAGAATTGCGGACTATGGTCGTTGTGGTGTCTGCATTTTCTTTATCTGAGCTAAAATCAATTCCTAAGACTTCATCATCTGACTCAGTTTCTATTGGAGCATCCTCAGCTTTAAAATCTAATAATTCTTGTAGACCAGTTGTTCCACCTTCGGCGGTGACACCATCATTCATAACTTTTGCGGCATATTCTTCTTCTGCACTAATTGTTCGTTGTCTAATCATTTCTTCAAGTTGGGCTTGTAAGCCAGTACTTTCCAAAATTAAACGACGATTAGTATCTTGAATATCTTTAATAGCGAAATCAATTTCATCTTTACAATCTCCTTGGAAGTATTTAAAAATAAAGCCTTGATCTTCCATGTATTTGTATAGTTCAGCAACAGTAGTAATATCTTCAGTTTTTGCTTCATTAATCATTTCTTCTAGATTAGCTTGTTTTGCAAACGTTGACCACGCAGATGAATATTCCTTCAAAGCCTTTGAATCTTCAAGTCGAATGGCTTGATTAACTTTCATTTGCAATTGACATAACGTTTTAACAGCCACTTTTTGCATCGGACTGATAATGTTATTTGCTTTAATGGTTCGAGTATATAGTTGGTCTAATTGAATCAGTTCTTCAAAAGTATATTGATCGCCCCATTTTAAGCGTCCGCGCATTAAGTAACCTTCTTTAATAGGCGTAATTTTATTGATAACGGAGGTTAAAGTTCTAGTTTTCTCCCATTCGGCATTAACCTTTGATCATACATCTGCCGTGCTGCTTTGGTAGTATAGATTGGGTTGGAAGGTTTCATCTGTTAAGATAAGACAGGTGTAAGCCTTAAAGGTGTCTTGACCTTCTTCATCCGCTAACTTCATCCAAACTTCAGGTTGAAATGGAAGGTTGTAGGTTCTGCAGAAGAAGTCGGCATGAGAAAGATTTTGATAATTTAATGCCTTATTAATACAATCAAAACAGATGGTTTCTCCTGATAAGGGGTTGTTTGAAAACATAAGCACTTGGTTGGTTTTTCCGCAATGAGGACATTTACCTATAGGAAATTGAAAGTGATTATGATTGTTGTCTTGCATAGGTGATATACACCTCCTTATTACAGTATATTATATAATATTTTTGAGATTCGCGCCAATTTAATTGGGGTAATTTTGAAAAATCGAAAAATTTTTAGGCGCTTGATAAGAAAAATGTCAATAAGTCTCAAGAGTTCGAAAATTTTTCTTGACAAGTGGTCAAAAAATTAGTATAATATAATAGAGAGGAACGAAGAAAGGAAGAAGATAATTAATGATAAAGATAATAGGAATAATACTAATAGTTTTAGGTCTATTTGTAGAATTAGGGTTCATAGTAGCTTTAAATAGTCAAATTCGCAATAAATTAAAACAAATTAAAGAATTAGATGAGCTGTTTGATATTCATAATAGACATCTGCAAGAATTAAAAGATAAACAAGAAATACTGCAAACTAGTCTTCACGATGAACTTGAACCTAAATTGAAAGAGGCGCAGATTCAACTAGCTTCGCGGAGTGCCGAGAAGGAAGAGTTATGCCGCACTATAGATGAAGTGAAAGTAAGGTTGGCCGATACTTTTAAACATTACAGGACTGTAAAAGTAGAACTGGAAGAAGCGCAAAAAGAGGCATTACAGTACGAAGGTTTATCAGGGCGTTGCCAGTTGTTACAAGAAAGAATGCGGGAACTTGAAGCTGATGAGGCTGCCAAGAAGGAACTTTTAACCGCAATGAAAAATGAAGAGAGTCAAAGTCATCACAGGTTAGAGGAACTAGGACAAAAAATGAAGGACGTAGAAAATGAGCTTTCGCATCTGCAAGAAAGTTTTCGTCAGGCCCTTGGTTTGATAGGTGGCGAAGGAGAAGAAGGCGTTCGTCACATTGAAACTTTTCATCTGACGAGAAGTCAAGAGAGGATGTTAGGATTGTTGGATGAGGTCGTGGAGTTATATCCTGAGTTAAGGGAAGCACTTATGACCGTTGCTTGGAAGAAGGTGTGGTTGCCTGAAATTCAACGTATGGTTAAGGCATTAAGTGTTGATGGTGCTGTTAGTGGCATTTATAGACTAAGTTGAGTGAACGATGAAAAGGTTTGTTATATTGGACAGGCTGTCAAGATAAGTGAACGTTGATATACTCATATTAAGAAAATGATTGGAGTAGAAGCGAAAGGTAACGAGAGATTGTATGCGATGGTCAGTAGGCCGGATGAGGTGACTTGAGAGGTAGTAGAAGTTTGAGATGGTAAGGGTGGAGATCGCAGTAAATGGTTAAATGAAAGAGAAGAATGATGGATTGAAACGATGGGAGCGAGAGAGATTGGGTGGAATAAAAAGTAGAAATCAAAAAATCATCGAAGTCAAAAATTTGTCATATCTAAAAATTGTCGTATGCCGGATTGGCCAGAGGGGGTGTGGGGAAAAAGAAAAAATTTCAAAAAAATTTATTCTACCCCCGCCCACCTTTACACTACACACCAACACCACTAACACACCACCGCCCATGATAAGAATATATTAAAATTAATTGATTTAGTTTTTATCTTGTTTATATTTTAAAATTATTTTAATTATTTATTTTATATATTTTATATTTTTATTTTTGATATG
>CAVGUA010000114.1:23763-26492 GCA_963632335.1 Parabacteroides goldsteinii | reverse complement strand
GTTTGATACATATGTATACCAAGCTGTTATTTTAAAGAAATATCTTTCAGAAGGAGAACTTGCTGCTTATAAGCAAAAACCTGTTGTTTTAAAACCATGGGATCCAATGGGTACTTTGGCTGATTAAAATTTAATGGAGAATGTTTTTAAATTACTAAAACATTCTCTTTTTATTAACTATTTGGTTTGATTAGGAATAATTTATTACCAAAAATCAAAGATGACTAAATTATGATTTTTATTTAAAAAGTTGTTTTTTAACTGAATAGTTAAGTAAAATAATTATAATTATTATGAGGAAGGGAATTGTTATGGAAAACAAAGTTTCAACATATAAAGATGATATTGTTTTTATCGAGGTTTCTAATGGTGATAAATTAAAAGCAACATTTTCAAATTTTGGTGCAGGTGTTTTTAAATTAAGATATGATGATATGCCATTAATTTTGGAGTTTGAAGATAAAGAAAAATGGTTATATTGTCCACAATTTTATGGGAAAACATTAGCTAGAGTTGCTGGAAGAATTAGATGTCATGGAGAGATTGACGGAGAAAGTTACAATCTTGATGAAACAATGGCTGGTTATAGCTTACATGGTGGAGAAATCCATTCTTTATCTTTTAAGCCATGGGAATATGCTATAAAAGAATTTAAGAATAGAACGGAAGTTATTTTTTCAATTAATAGTAGAAGTGGGGAAAATGGTTTTCCTGGAAATGCAAAATTAAAAGTAATATATCAATTATTCAGAAATAATAATTTTAAGATTGTTTATAAAGGATCTACTTCAACGAAAACTTTGTTAAATTTATCAAATCATAATTATTACAATTTATTTAATTCCCAAGATGTTAGTGATTATACATTGAAAGTAAATTCATCAAAGTATGGTGTTATCGATAATACAACTTTTATTACTGGTGTTGAAGATGTTCCAGCATATCTTGATTTTAATAAGGCTTCAAAATTGAACCCAAAATTAAATTATATTGAGAAAAAAGTCTTTGTAAAAACAATTGACCATACTCTACTTTTTAACGATGTAGTCGTTAATAAACCACAAGTGATTTTGAAAAATAAAGATTGCAAACTTAGTTTGTTTACTGATTATCCAGCAATTAATATTTTCTGTGATAATTTTAAAACTCCAATTAAATTTACTCAGTTTGAAAAAGTTGATACCGGCAGAAGAGCTTTAGCTTTAGAACCACAACTTTTTAATTATAATATTGATTCTTTAAAAATTAGGAAGGGAGATAAGTATAAGCACTTTATTCTTTTAAAGATTAAAGATCTTAGAAAATAATTATGATAGGCGATATTATTAATCAATTAATTGAATATGCAAAAATCCATCTTGGTATGAAAGAAGAGGATTCTTTGTATTTCAAAAATATACTTTTAGGTGAATTAAAAGTTTTAAAACCAAGCGATAAGGAAGTTGATTTAAAGAAAATTTCTGAGATGAAGGTTCCTGATGAATTTGTCGAAGGAATTCAAGAATATTTGGTTAATGAACTTAAATTTTCAGAACATGATGCTGAATTATTCGCCACAAAATTAATGGGTTTTATTACACCTATTCCTTCTGTTGTAACAAAAAATTTTGTTGAATTAGAAAAAGAAAATGATATAAAAGCCCTAGATTATTTATATGATTTATCAATTAAAAATAATTATGTAGCAAAAACAAAAATTGATAGAAATTTGTTATGGGATTCTAATTTTGAAGATAAAAATATTGAAGTTAGTATTAATTTATCAAAACCTGAAAAAAATAATAAAGATATTGCAAAATTAATTGCAAAAACAACAAGTAACGAAGAAAAATATCCAAAATGTTTGCTCTGTTATGAAAACCTTGGTTTTTATGGAAACGAAAAACACCCAGCAAGAGAAAACATTAGATTGGTTCCTTTAAAACTCAACAATGAAAATTGGTATTTGCAATATTCTCCATACGGATATTTCAACATGCATTGTATTGTTTTAAAAGAAACTCATTCTAATATGGTCATTGATAGAACAACTTTTATTTCGCTTTGTGATTTTGTTGATAGATTCCCATCATTTTTTATAGGAAGTAATGCGGATTTGCCTATTGTTGGAGGTTCAATTTTAAATCATGAACATTTCCAAGGTGGCGAGCATTTATTACCAATAATGAGACAAGGACCAGCTAAAGAATTTGAACTTTCTCGCTTTAAAGATTGTAAATTATATAAACTAAATTGGTATAACACTTGTTTAATGATTGAAAGCAAAAATAGAGAAGAAATGATTGATTTAGCTAGCGAAATTTTGGCGACATGGAGAGATTATAGTGATCTAGAAAATGATATTATTGCTTTTGATGAGCAAGGAAAGCATAACACTATAACTCCTTCTATAAGAAAAGTTGGTGATACATATTTAATGTATTTAATTCTTAGAAATAATAGATGCGATGAGACTTATCCAGATGGAATTTTCCATGCTCACCCTGAATATCATATGATTAAAAAAGAAGGAATTGGAATTATTGAAGCAATGGGACTCTTTATTTTGCCAGCAAGACTTGTTAGACAAAGCGGAGAAATTCAAGATGTTCTTTTAAAAAATTATAACGATGAAGAAATTGTTAAAGCTTATGAAGATTTAGAACAATTTTTACCAATGATTCATGCATTGAAAAAAGACTATAGTAAACTTTTAATTAAAGATAAAATCAAAGAATACATTAATAATG
>CAVGUA010000114.1:0-23753 GCA_963632335.1 Parabacteroides goldsteinii | reverse complement strand
ATGCAAAGGAATTCTTGAAAATACAGCTGTATTTAAAAATGATAACAAAGGCAATTTAGGACTAGATAAATTTATTGGAGGAATGCATTTATGATAAATGAGTTAGATTTAATTGATAGATTTAATGAAGTTTATAAAGAAGATCCATCATACTATGTAGATACTGGTGGCAGATTTGAAATTATAGGAAATCATACAGATCATAATCATGGTTTGTGCTTGGTTGCAAATTGTTCATTAAGAGTAAAAGCAGTTTTGAATAAAAACAAAGATATGGTTCGTATTAAATCACACGGATATCCATTCATGGTTTTTGATCTTGATGATTTAGAAGTTAAAGAAAGCGATAAAAATACATCTTTAGGTTTATGTAAAGGTATTTTATTTAAATTAAAAGAACAAGGATATAACATTGGTGGTTTTGATGCCGTTATTGATAGTGATATTCCTTTTGGCGCTGGTGTTTCAAGTTCAGCGGCAATTGAATCATTATTTGGTTATATTATTTCTTATTTATATAATGATGGGAAAATTCCTGCAATGGTGATAGCTAAAGATGGCCAATTTAGTGAAAATCATTATTTTGGAAAACCATGCGGTCTTTTAGATCAAATTGGAACAAGTTTTGGAAATTGTAATTTTATTGATTTTAAAGATATTGATAACCCAATAGTTGAAACATTAGATTTCAAATTACCATTAACTTTGTATTTAATCAAATCTACAGGAAATCATAGCAATTTAACGCCTTTATATGCAGCTATTCCAAATTCAATGTATGAAGTAGCTGAAAAATTAGAAGGCAAACATTTTTTAAGAGATGTAAATCCGCTTGATATTTACGATAAGATTGAAAAATTAGATTGCACAGATGAAGTTAAAAGAAAAGCAAAGCATTTCTTTCTTGAAAATAATAATGTCAAGTATGCAAAAGAAGCGATTGAATCTAACAATCTAGAAGATTTTTTAGGCGCTATTAGAAATTCACAACATAGTAGTAAAGTAAATCTTGAAAACACATTTGTTAAAGGTGAATATGAAGATTCAATGCAAAATATTGTAGACGATGTTGATAAATTCCTTGGTAAAAATGGTGCTATCCGTATTCATGGTGGCGGTTTTAAAGGAACATGTTTAGCGTTTGTTAAAAATGATTTTGTTGATAAATTTGATGCTTATTTAAAAGATCATTATTCTAGTGATAGATATTTTAAAGTTCATATTAGCGATACTGCTGTGAATTTTAGAGAATTAAAATAATTATTTGAATTATTAAGTTTGCATAGTATCATATGCAACGTGCTCGAGTGTCTTCCCATGACTAACCACTCGTAAAATTAAACAGGGGGTTTCTTTGAATGAAAAAGAATACTTTAATCAAGAAGATAGCAATTAATGCGATAGTTGCTGCTTTGTATGTTGTTTTATCGCTAATCAGTGGTCCACTTGCTTTTGTTGGTGGATCATTGCAATTTAGATTAAGTGAATTATTAAATTTATTAATATTTTTTAATCCAACTTATATTTTTGGTGTTTCTTTAGGATGTCTTTTGACGAATATTATTTCGTTATATGGCTGGCCAGATTTAGTTTTTGGAACTTTAGCAACCGTCATTAGTGGATTATTAATAATATTAATTTCTAAAACTATCAAAAATTTATTTTTTGCTTCGTTAATGCCAGCCATAATAAATGCTTTAATTGTGCCTTTTGTTATCTTTTTATATGATACATCAGTTGCATTATATACATTTTATTGGACATCATTTGCATTTGTTGGTTTAGGCGAATTAATTGTTGTAACAGTTATTGGTTACCCATTATTTTTAGTATTAGTTAAGAAAATAAAAGGTATTAAGAACATTATTTACATAACTCAAAACGAAGATGTTAAATGGTAAATTTAATGGATATTGCCATTTGTTTAATTATTAACAAAATTGCCATCTCTTTATTTTTGAAGCATAAAATGCTATTATAGGTCGCTATGAGTAAGGGATTTTATTTAGAAATTTTACATGTTGATAAAAATTGCGGAGCAAGATATGGGATACTTCATACACCTCATGGGGATGTTGAAGTTCCAATGTTTATGCCTGTCGGAACTGTTGGAAGTGTTAAAACAATTTCTCCAGAAGAGCTTTATGATATGCATGCTGGGGTAGTTTTAGCAAATACTTACCATTTACATTTAAGACCTAGCGAAGATATTGTTGATAAAGCTGGCGGAATTCAAAAATTTATGAATTATAAAGGACCAATGTTAACTGATAGTGGAGGTTTCCAAGTTTTTTCGCTTGCTAAATCTAGAGATATTAAAGAAGAAGGTGTTACTTTTAAATCGCATTTAAATGGAGACAAAATTTTCTTTTCTCCAGAAATTGTTATGGGTATTGAAGAGAAAATTGGTGCAGACATTGCTATGTCTTTTGACGAATGCATACCTTATCCAGTATCAAGAAAATATGCAGAAGATTCTACTTTAAGAACTTTAAGATGGGCAAAAAGAGGAAAAGAAGCTCATAGAAAAGAGGATCAAGCTTTATTTGGAATTGTTCAAGGTGGCGATTACGAAGATTTAAGAAAAATGTGCGCCGAAGAACTTGTAAAAATGGATTTTGATGGATATTCAATTGGTGGAACATCAATTGGAGAACCAAAGGAAGTTTGCTTTAGGATGATTGATTACGCTATTAAATATTTGCCAGAAGATAAGCCAAGATATTTAATGGGCGTTGGTTCATTAGATTATATGCTTGAAGGCGTTGCAAAAGGTGTTGATATGATGGATTGTGTTTTACCAACGAGAATTGCAAGACACGGAACTTTAATGACTCATAATGGTAGAGTGAATATTAAAAATGAAAAATATAAAGAAGATTTTACAACTCTTGATCCAGAATGCGATTGCTATACTTGTAAAAACTTTACCAAAGCTTATTTAAGGCATCTTTATGTTGCTGATGAAGCTTTTGGGAAAAGACTTTTAAGCATACATAATTTAAGATTTTTAATATCTATTATGGAAGGTGCAAGAGAAGCGATAAAAGAAGATAGATTCTTAGAATATAAAGATGAAGTTTTGAGAAAATACGGGGATAAGAGAGGTTTTTAATATGGATATAAACTTATTTGATTATTATTTACCTGAAGAGTTAATTGCACAAACACCACGTAAAAAAAGAGATGATTGCAGGCTTCTTGTGGTTAATAGAGAAAATGAAACTTATGAAGATAAGCACTTTTATGATATTTATGATTATTTAAATAAAGGTGACGTTTTAGTTAGAAACAATACCAAAGTTATTCCTGCAAGACTTTATGCAGTTAAAGAAGATACTGGTGCAAAAGTAGAAGTTTTGCTTTTAAAAGATCTTGGCGATGATACTTATGAGGCACTTTGTGGGAATGCTAAAGTAATTAAAGAAGGAACTGTTTTACATTTTAAAGATGATATTTTAATTGGTACATGCGTTAAGGTTTTAGATGAAGGAATAAGACATATTAAATTTAAGTATCATGGTATTTTTCTTGAAGAATTAGATAAAATCGGGCTAATGCCTCTTCCTCCATACATTAAAAAACAAGTAAGTGATAATAATGACTATCAAACTGTTTACGCAAAAGTTGAAGGTAGTGCAGCAGCACCAACTGCTGGTTTTCATTTCACTAATGAATTATTAGAAAAATTAAAAGAAAAAGGCGTTATTATCGTTGATATTACATTGAATGTTGGTTTAGGAACGTTTAGACCAGTAAAGGTCACAGATACTGATAAACATGTGATGCATTCAGAATATTTTGAAATGAGTGATGAAGCCGCAAAAACACTTAACGACGCAAAAAAAGATGGTAGAAGAATTATTGCTTGTGGAACTACTTCTGTTAGAACTTTAGAAGCAGTTTATTCAAAATATGGAACATTTAAAGAATGCAAAGAAAACACAAATATTTTTATTCAGCCAGGCTATGAGTATAAAGCTGTTGATGCATTAATTACAAACTTTCATTTACCTAAATCTACGCTTGTGATGCTTGTTAGTGCATTCATGGGCAGAGAATTTACATTGAATTGTTATAAGCATGCCGTAGATGAAAAATATAGATTTTTCAGCTTTGGTGATGCAATGTTTATTTATGGAAAATACGACCACTCAAAAAATAAATTATTATAAAGAATCTTTAAAAGAATATAAAAAAATTAGAAAAGAAAACGGCAATAAAAAACCAAAACTTTTGTTGCATGTTTGTTGTGGAGCTTGTTCTTGTTATCCTCTTGTTTTCTTACAAGATTTATTTGATGTAACTATTTTATTTTCAAATTCAAATATTTATCCATATGAAGAATACATAAAAAGATTTAATGCATTAAAAGATTATGTTTCTATAATTGAGAAAAAACTAAATACAACGATAAAAATCGTAGAAGATGCCTATAATCATGAAAATTTCATTCGTGAACTTGTTCCTTTCAAGGATGAAAAAGAAGGTGGAACAAGGTGTCATATATGCATTAAGATGCGTATGGAGCGACTTTTTGAATATGCATCAAAGAATGGATATAATTTAGTTACAACTGTTATGTCAATTTCAAGAAATAAGGATGCTTATTATTTAAATGAATTAGGGAAAACACTCGAACATAAATATCCTAATATTCGATATTTTGTAAATGATTTTAAAAAAAGTGGTGGTCAAGATATAGGCGTAGAATTATCAAAAGTTTTTAATGTCTATCGTCAAGATTATTGCGGATGCGAATTTAGTTCAAAAGGGGATCAAAATGGAAGAAATTAAAGTTTCTATAATTGTTCCAATTCATGGTGTAGAAAAATATCTTAAAAGATGTTTAGGTTCTTTACTTGAACAAGATTTTGATTTGCCTTATGAAGTTTTATGTATGAGTGATTGTCCTAATGATAAATCTCCTGAAATCATTGATGAATTTGTTTTGATCAAACCAAATGTTTTTAAAAGAATAGATGTTAATAATAAAAATGTTTCCTATACTAGGAATGACGGTTTAAAAGCAGCAAAAGGCGAATATATTGCTTTTGTTGATGGTGACGATTTTGTTTCAAAAGATTATATTTCGTATTTTTATAATACTGCCATCAAAAAGGATGCCGATATTGTTATAACTAATTTTTATATGTTTAAAAAAGGTAGAAGAAGCAAATTTTTCTTGTCTTTTATTCCATACAAAGGGTATGTTTCGAAAAGAGATGCTACCAAATTAATGGCTAATGATGTTTGTATAAGAGGATATCTTTGGTACAAGTTTTTTAAAAAAGAAATTTTAAAGGAATGTAAATTTATAGATATAAAAAAGACCATTGAGGACCTTACTTTTTCATCCATGGCTTTTATGAATGCAGATAAGATTTATTGGACTCAAAAACGAAACTACTATTATGTTTATCATGATGGGTCTATAACCAAGGATTGGAATCCTCTTAAATATGTTCAACTTTCTATTAATTTTTTAGCCTTTATTAAAATATACGCTGTTTCAAAATATGGAGATAAAGAAGGCGGTAAATTTTTCAATTTTAGCTTATTTATTCGTAGATTTATTTTTTTATATTATGTGATGGTTTCCAAATATTCGTTTAAAGAAAAAAACAAAATTCTTAAGACTATATGGCAAGAATTACGAATATTAAAAAAGCACATTACTTATACTAATTCTCCATGGGAAGGCGTGATTAAGGAAGCTTGTTTAACTAATGTAAAAGAAGATATAGTATTTGATAAAAGTAAATATATTGATTTAATTGAGTATTCAAACGAAATTAAAAAGTAAGATTATTTATGCAAAAAAGTTAATATCTAGTATAATTTTTAAGGTGGTTTTATGAGTTTAAAATTTGATATTTTGATGATAAATACGAAAGCAAAAGAAGATGCGCTGGCTGGCAATAAAGTCATTAATGGATGCGTTGGAACCTTACGTGATGATGATCATAACTTATTAACTTTTACTGAGGTTAAAAAAGTTTTAAAAGATTTAGCGTGTTCATATCTTGATTATGCCCCAGTTGTTGGTTATAAAAGTTTCAAAGAAGGGGTAGTTAAATGGCTTTTTGATAGGCCAGAAGAAATTTTAAATTCAAAGTTATTTTCATTTGGTGCAACAATGGGCGGGACTGGAGCTTTAGCGACTGCTTTTAAGATTGCGGCAGATGAAGATGCAATTTTAATTTTTGGTGATGTTGTGTGGCCAAATTACGTAACCATAGCCGAAAAAGCTGGCGTAAAAACCGAAAGATTTGAAGTCATTAAAGATGATAAATTTAATTTTGAAAGTCTTGAAAAAGCCATTCAAAAAGCTTTAGAAAAAAGCAAAAAAGTAGTTGTTTTAATTAACGATCCATGCGAAAACCCTATTGGATATTCTTTTACAAGTGAAGAAAATTCAAAATTATTTAAATTGTTAGAAAAATACAATAAAGATTCAAATAAAGTCGATTTAATCTTAGATATTGCATACGTGGATTATGCAAAATCACATTTGGAAAGCTTAGATTATGCTTATAAAAAGAATAATTTTAATATGTATTTGACATTTAGTGGATCTAAATCATTTGGTATCTATGGTATTAGATGTGGTGCGTTATTAGGTTTTTCAAATAGTGAAGAAAACGCAAAAAATATTCAAGGTCAAATAGCTGCATATTCAAGAGGAACAATTAGCAGTCCAAATGGGCAAGCAATTGGACCACTTGGAGAAATAATGAATAATCCAGAATCAAAAAAGAACATAAACGAAGAAATTCGATTGTATCGAGATATTTTAATTTCTAGAGGCAAATGTATAGTTGGAAATTTGAACAAATATAACATTGATTTTTTGCCATATCATGATGGATTTTATATTACGTTAAAAACGAAGAAATCTGCATACGAAATATGTGAAAAATTATTTGAAAAACATATTTATTTAGCGCCTATTTCGGACCATTATATTAGGGTAGCAATTTGCTCAGTTTCTTGCGAAGAAATTGAAAAAATTGTAAAAGAAATTTCAATCATCGAAGGATAATTAATATAAAAATTTGAGAAATTTTGATTAAAAAGTAGTGGATTTCAAATGAAGAAATTCATTATTTTTTTAACTTTATTTGCGATTTTTGTTGACTTTATATTATATATAAAGCTATTATATTTAACGCTGACTGATGTGATGATTTGCGAGATTGCTGATACACCAACAGGCGTTGTCATGAGTGGTTATCAGGTAACTCGTAATGAGCATTATTGAAAGCCTGTTATTGAAAGGAGAAAAAATTCATGGCAAAAGTCAAAAAGATTAGAGTTCGTTTACAAGCCTATGACCACAAAGTATTAGATTTTGCGGTTAGCAAGATTGTAACTGCAATTCGAAACACAGGTGCTGAAGTAGTCGGACCTATTCCACTTCCAACGGAAAAACAAGTCTACACAATTTTAAGAGCTGTCTTTAAATACAAAGACTCTCGTGAACAATTTGAGATTAGAACACATAAGAGAATTATCGATATCACTAATCCAAACAATGCAACAATCGAAGCTTTACGTAAGTTAGATCTTCCAAGTGGTGTTGATATCGATATCAAGTTATAGGAGGTAAGGCACAATGAAAAGTATCATCGGTAGAAAAATTGGTATGACCGAGGTATATGCAGAAGATGGAACAATGTATGCCGTCACTGTTGTAGAAGTCTTACCAAACGTTGTTACACAAAAGAAAACTGTCGAAAAAGATGGTTATGAAGCTCTTCAAGTCGGATACGAAGATAAGAAAGAGAAAAATGTAAATAAACCATTAAAAGGAATTTACAAGAAAGCTAATGTTTCACCAAAACAACATTTATATGAATTAAAAGGTGATGAACTTAGCAGTTATGAAGTCGGTCAAGAAATTAAGGCTGATATCTTCCAAGTTGGTGATGTTGTTGATGTAATTGGTCACTCAAAAGGAAGAGGATATGCTGGTGTTATTAAGAGATGGCATCACAAGATTGGACCTAAAGGACATGGTAGTGGTTACCACAGAGGTCAAGGTTCATTCGCTAATAATGGTCGTTGCAACAACCGTGTTATCCCAGGCAAGAAGATGGCTGGACACATGGGCAATGATAGAGCAACAGTCTTAAATGCTCGTGTTATTGCAGTCGATGCAACTAAGAACTATATCTTAGTAAGTGGTGGCGTTCCTGGAAGCAAATTAAGCATCGTTATGATTCGTAGCGCTGTTAAAGGAATTAAACATCCAGAAACAATTAAACCATTACTTAATAGAGCTGCTTATGATGCTGCTATTGCTCAAAAGGCTGCTGAAGAAGCTGCTGCAAAAGAAGCAAAGAAAGCAGAAGAAAAAGCAAAAGTTGAAGCCGCTAAGAAAGCTGCTGAAGAAAAGAAAGCTGCTGCACAACGTGCTGCTGCTGAAGCTAAGAAAGCTGCTGAAGAAGCTGCTGCTGAAGCAAGTGCTCCAAGCAGTGAAGAAAATAAATAGTAGAAAGGAAATCATTTATGGCTAATACAATGAAATTAAAAGTATTTAAACAAGATGGTTCTGAAGCTTCTACTGTTGATGTTTCCAAAAATGTATTTGGATTTGAAGCTGATGGTTCAGATTCTGCAATGTTCAATGCTGTTCTTGTTTATAGAGCAAATTTAAGACAAGCAACCGCCAAAACTAAAAAGAGATTTGAAGTTTCTGGTGGTGGTAAGAAACCATTTAGACAAAAAGGAACTGGTAGAGCAAGAGCTGGTTCAACAAGATCACCAATTTGGGTTGGTGGTGGAACCGTATTTGGTCCAACTGGAGTCCAAAACTTCAAGATTAGACAAAACAAGAAAGAACATGCTATCGCAGTCAAGAGTGCATTAAGCCTCTTAGCTAAGAAAGATATGGTTGTTCTTGATAGTTTAAAAGTTGAAGGTAAAACAAAGGAAATTGTCAAATTATTAGAAGCATTAAAAATTAATGAAAATAAGGTTTTACTCGTCAGCGATGATGATAAAGTCTTACAAGCTTCAAACAATCTTCCAAATGTTTTAAATAGAAGTTATGACAATTTAAGTGTTTATGATTTATTAAACACTGAAAAACTTGTTATTTTACAAGATGATTTAAAGAAAATTGAGGAGGGACTTAAATAATGGCTAAAGAAAAGAAAGTCGCTGAAGTTAGCGAAGTCAAAGAAGAAAAGAAATCAGCTAAGAAAGCCGCTAAAAAAGAAGCTGTTAAAGAAGTTTCTTCAAAATTCCCAAAAGCAACAATTCATGATCATGAAGTAATCATTGAACCAATCATTACTGAAAAGAGCATGAGCTTAACTTCCGAAGAAAATAAAGCAACCTTCAAAGTTCAAAAGGATGCAAATAAAATCGAAATTAAGAATGCTATTCAAAGAATTTATGGTGTTAAAGTTTTAGAAGTTAAAACTGTTAACGTCAAACCAAAGAGAACTACTCGTGGAAGTAGATTCCAAGGTAAATTAAGTGGATACAAAAAGGCCGTTGTCCGTTTAGAAAGTGGACAAGCAATTGACCTTTTCAAGGAATAAACCCGTATCCTTATATAATATAGGAGAAAAAATATGCCAATTAAAAGTTATAAACCATATACTCCTTCAAGAAGAGCTATGCAAACTACTTCTTACGAGGAGATTACAAAGAGCACTCCTGAGAAATCATTAGTTGTTACCTTAAAAAAGACCGGTGGAAGAAATAACCAAGGCGTTATTACTTGCCGTCATATTGGTGGAGGTAACAAGAGAAAATATCGTATTATCGATTTCAAAAGAGATAAGAAGGGTGTTCCTGGAAAAGTTGCAGCTATCGAATATGATCCAAATCGTAATGCTTTCATTGCTTTGATCAATTATGCCGATGGCGAAAAGAGATATATCATTCAACCAAAAGGATTAAAGGTTGGAGATAAAATTGTTAGTGATGATCAAACAGATATCATTGTTGGTAACTGTTTAAAACTTGAAAATATCCCAGAAGGTACTGTCGTTAACTGTGTTGAACTTAAACCTGGAAAAGGTGGTCAACTCTGCCGTGCTGCTGGATGTAGCGCTCAAGTTCTTGGTAAAGAAGGAAAATACGTTATTATCCGTTTACAAAGCGGTGAAATGCGTAAGATCTTAGCAAGTTGCAGAGCTACAATCGGTTCAGTTGGTAATGAAGATTATACCCTTGTTAACGTTGGTAAAGCTGGTAAAACAAGATGGATGGGAACAAGACCTACCGTTAGAGGTAGCGCAATGAACCCACCTGATCACCCACACGGTGGTGGTGAAGGTAAGTGTCCAGTTGGTCACGATGCACCACGTACTCCATGGGGTAAGAGAGCTTTAGGCGTCAAGACCCGTAAGAATAAGAAAGCTTCTACAAAGCTTATAATTCGTAGAATAAATGATAAATAGTAAAGGAAAGGAGAGATAAATATGGCAAGAAGTCTTAAAAAAGGACCATTCGTTGATGGACACCTTATGAAAAAAGTCCAAGAACTCAATGAAAGCAATAAAAAGGCTATCATCAAGACTTGGAGTAGAAGAAGTACAATTTTCCCAGATTTTGTTGAACACACCTTTGCTGTTTATAATGGCCACACCTTTATTACAGTTTATGTAACACAAGATATGGTTGGACATAAATTAGGTGAATTTGCTCCAACAAGAACTTTCAAAGGTCACTTTGGAAATAATGCTGAAGATAAAGCCGCAAATATGGCAGCAGCTGGTGTTAAACCATCTGCAAAGAAATAGGAGATAAGTTATGGCAGAAAATATTGAAAAGAAACCAGTAGCTAAAAAAGCTCCAGCAAAGAAAGCTGAAACTAAAAAAGCTGCTCCAGTTAAAGAAAAGAAATCTCCAAAAGCTAAAGTTGCTGAAGAAAAGAAAGTTGAAGCTAAAGAAGTAAAGAAATCAACTAAGAAAGTTAGTGCTAAGAAAGTTGAAGAAGTTAAACCAACAGTTACTGAAGCAAAAGCAAGTGCACTTAGCGTTAAAATTACTCCTCGTAAAGCAAGATATGTTCTTGATGCAGTTAGAGGAAAAGATGTTGATGAAGCTCTTGGAATCTTAGCAAATAGTGGTAGAGCAAAAGCTAATAGAATTGTTTCAAAATTAATTCTTAGTGCAAAAGCAAATGCTACTAATAACTACAACATGAGCGAAGAAAAATTATATGTTGCTTCAATTCAAGCAAGCGATAGTATCAAGATGAGAAGATATCTTCCACGTGCTAAAGGTAGCGCAAGTGGAATGGTTAAGAGATATTCAAATATCTATGTAACCTTAAAGGAAAGAGATTAGGAAAGGAGAGAAAACAATGGGTCAAAAAGTTAATCCAGTCGGACTTAGAATCGGTTTAAATAAAGATTGGTCCAGCAGATGGTTTGCAGATAGTAAAGATTTTTCTACTTTCTTACTCGAAGATAGCAATATTCGTAAATATCTTGAAAAAACAATCGCTAAAGAAGCTTACTTAAGTCATGTTGACATCGAAAGAAAGAAGACTGATAAAGGTTATAACGTCAATGTTCAAATCTTTGTTGCTCGTCCAGGTTTCGTAATTGGCGAAAAAGGTGCCAACATTGAAATTTATAAGAAAGCAATCAGCAAAATTTGCCATGGCGCAAATATAAAAATTGATGTTATCGAAGTTAAAAATACTAACTTTGATGCTCGTATTGTTAGCGAACAAATCGCTGATCAACTCGAAAGACGTGCTTCCTTCCGTATTGCTCAAAAGAAAGCAATCATGCAAGTTAGAAAAGCTGGTGCAAGAGGTATTAAAACTCGTGTTTCCGGAAGACTTGGCGGAGCTGAAATTGCTCGTGAAGAAGGATATAAAGAAGGTACAATGGCAATCAATACTTTAAGAACTGATATTGATTATGCTGTTAGTGAAGCTCATACCACTTATGGAAAACTTGGTGTCAAAGTCTGGATCTCAAGAGGAGAAAAAGAATTTGGTAAGTTTGAAGAAGAAACTCAAAAGAGCGATTCCGAAATCAATGCACCAAAATTCAATAAAGGTGGAGATAGAGGAGATAGAAACAATAAACGTTTTGCTCCTAGAAAAGAAAATGGTGCTCCAGTAAAAGAAGAAGCTAAGAAAGGAGAATAACTATGTTACAACCAAAAAGAGTTAAATATAGAAGACCACATATTATTAAATATGAAGGTTTATCAAAAGGTGGTAACGAAGTTGCCTTCGGAGAATATGGCTTACAAGCCACTGAAGGTGCTTGGGTAAGTGATCGTCAAATCGAAGCTTGCCGTGTTATCTTGTCTCGTTACACCAAAAGAACTGGTAAATCATGGATTAGAATTTTCCCTCACTTAGCAAAAACTAAGAAACCTGCTGAAGTTCGTATGGGTTCAGGAAAAGGTAATCCAGAATACTGGGTCGCAGTTGTTAAGAAAAATAGAATCTTATTTGAAGTTGCTGGTATTCCAGAAGAACTTGAAAAAGAATGCTTAAGAATGTGTTCCTATAAGTTACCACTTAAGTGCAAGATCGTTAAAACTAATAGAAAAGTCGCGAACTATGTTCACTCAGATGATGATGCAGTTGTTACCCCAAGTGATAACACTCCAACTCAACCAGAAGTTATTCATGGTGGAAATGCAGTAAATGAGGGTGCAGTCGCAGATAAATCACAAAAGAAGGAGAGTACTAGATAACTATGAAAATCGAAGAAATTAAAAAGATGTCTACAGAAGATTTAAATAGTAAAGTATATTCCCTCAAAGAAGAGTTATACGATCTTCGTAGAAAAAAAGCTGTTGGTCAATTAGAAAATCTTTCTCACGTTAAAGAAGTTAGAAAAGACATTGCTCGTATCTATACTGTTTTAAGAGAAAGAGAACTTGGTATTAAATAAGGAGTAAGTTATGGATAAACGTAGAAGAATTCAAGGTGTCGTTTTTTCAAATAAAAACGATAAAACCATTGGCGTTATGTTAAGCGGTTATAAAAAACACTCCAAATATTTAAAGAGAGTTCAATTTAGAAGCAAATATTATGCTGATGATCCAAAAAATGAAGCTAAGGTTGGTGATTTAGTCACTATTGAAGAGTGCAGACCAATCTCAAAAACAAAGAGATTTAAACTTGTTTCAATCGATAAGAAAGCTTTAGAAGAAGTTAAAGTTGTTGAAGAAGCTGCAGTTGAAGAAGTTTTACATGAAGAAGAAAAAGGTGAAGAAACTAAGGAGGGCGAATAGTTATGATACAAACAGAAACCAATTTAGTTGTTGCTGATAATAGCGGTGCTCACCTTGTTAGAGTCTTCAGACTTTATGGTGGTAGCCATAGAAAATCAGTTTCAGTCGGCGATGTCGTCTTATGTGCTGTTAAAGATGCAGAACCAGCTGGAAAAGTAAAGAAGAGCCAAATTGTCAAAGCTGTTATTGTTCGTACATCTTATCCAATTCAAAGAAAAGATGGCAGTTCAATCAGATTTGATGATAATGCTTGCGTCATTATTGATGATAATAAAAACCCAGTTGGAACACGTGTTTTCGGACCTGTCGCTCGTGAAATTCGTGAAAAAGGTGGAGATGGATTTATGAAGATTATCTCCCTTGCAACTGAAGTTTTATAGAAAGGATAAATGCTATGAAAATTAAAACTGGTGATAAAGTCATTGTCATAAGTGGCAAAGACAAGGGTAAAACTGGTGTTGTTCAAAAAGTTTATCCTAAAGTTAATAAAGTAGTTGTCGAAGGTGTTAACATTCATAAAAAACATCTCAAACCAACTCAACAAAATCCAGAAGGAAGCATTCAAGAAATGTACGCTCCACTCGATGCTAGCAAAGTAATGTATTACGATGCAAAAGCTAAGAAAGGAACTAGACTTGGATATAAAGTTTCTAAAGATGGATCAAAAGTTAGATTCGCTAAAAAGAGCGGACAAGAAATTAAGTAAAGGAGAGAAATATGGCAGAAGAAAAGAAAAGTGTTGCTAAAAAATCAGTAAAAGCTGATGCTCCAAAAGCCGCAAAAGAATCTAAAGAAGTTTCTAAAGGTCATAAAGAAGTTGTCAATACAACAAGACTTTTAGAGAAATACAACAAGGAAGTTAAGCCAGAACTTTTAAAGAAGTTTGAATATAAGAGCGTTATGCAATGCCCAAAAATTGAAAAGATTGTTGTCAATATTGGTGTTGGTGATGCTACTCAAGATGAAAAGAGACTTGATGAATGTGTTGAAGAAATCGCTTTAATTACAGGACAAAAATGTGTTGTTACTAAAGCTAAAAAATCAATTGCTCCATTCAAATTAAGAGAAGGACAATCAATCGGTTGTAAAGTTACTCTTAGAGGAGTAAGAATGTATGAATTCTTTGATAAACTCGTTTCAATTGCTCTCCCACGTGTCCGTGATTTTAGAGGTGTTTCTAAAAATTCATTCGATGGAAGAGGTAATTATACTTTAGGTATTAAAGAACAACTTATATTCCCAGAAATTGATTATGATAAGGTCGGCAAGGTTAGAGGTATGGACGTTGTTATCGTCACCACTGCTCATAGTGATGAAGAAGCATATGCTTTACTTAAAGCCTTAGGTATGCCTTTCAGTAAATAGTTAGGAGGAAATAAACATGGCAAAGAAAAGTTTAATTGCAAAACAAGAGCGTAAGCCAAAGTTCTCAACTCGTGCTTATTCTCGTTGTAAAAGATGTGGACGTCCTCATGGCGTTTACTCAAAATTCGGATTATGTAGAATTTGCTTAAGAGAACTTGCTTATAAAGGCGAGATCCCAGGCATGAAGAAATCTTCATGGTAATTATTAGGAGGAAAATACGATGCATCAAGATCCAATAGCCGATATGCTAACAAGAATTAGAAACGCAAACGCTATTCGTAAAGACAGTGTTTCTATGCCTTCTAGTAAAATTAAAGTCGGAATCGCTAAGATTCTTCTTAGTGAAGGTTTTATAAAAGATTATAAAGAAGAAAAAGTCAGTGAAGGTAAAAAGGAATTAACAATTACCTTAAAATATGGACCAAATGGTGAAAGAGTCATTTCTGGACTTAAGAGAATTTCAAAACCAGGTCTTAGAGTCACTGCTGATAGCAAAAACTTACCAAGCGTTTTAAGAGGTTTAGGAATTGCTATTATTTCAACAAGTAAAGGACTTTTAACCGACAAAGAGTGTAAAGCTCAAAATGTTGGTGGCGAAGTTATTTGCTACATCTGGTAGGAGGTAAGAATATGTCAAGAATTGGAAATAAACTTATTAATATACCAGAAGGATTAAATATCTCAGTTGATGGTGATGTTATTGACATTAAAGGTAAAGTTGGCGAAGACAAAATTAAGTTCGATAAAAACTATGTTGATGTCGAAATTAAAGATGGAATCATCAAAGTTACTCGTAAAAATGAAGAAAAACACACCAAACAAATGCATGGAACCACGCGTGCTTTATTACATAATGCAATTGTTGGTTGTAGTGAAGGATTTACCAAAGAATTAGAACTCGTTGGTATTGGTTATAGAGCTGAACTTAAAGGAAAAGATTTAGTACTTTATGTTGGTTATAGCCACCCAGTCACTATTACTCCACTCGAAGGAGTTACAATTTCTTTAAAAGATGCTAACCATGTCGTTGTTACTGGAAGTGACAAATTCAAGGTTGGTCAAGTTAGTGCATTAATTCATGACACACGTAAACCTGAACCATATCAAGGCAAAGGTATTAAATATAAAGGCGAAGTTATCATCCGTAAGGAAGGTAAGAGAGCTGGTGCTGGTGCTAAATAAGGAGATTAATTTATGATTAAGAAAGTTAGTAAAAATGAAGTCCGTGTAAGAAAACACGTTCGTGTCAGACAAAAAGTCTCCGGTACAAGCGAAAAACCAAGATTATGTGTCTTTAGAAGTAATAAACATATTAGCGCTCAAGTCATTGATGATGTTAAGGGAGTTACCTTAGTTAGTTCATCAAGTGTTGCCTTAAAACTTAATGATGGTGGCAACGTTGAAGGCGCTAAGAAAGTTGGTGAAGATATTGCCAAGAAATGCTTAGAAAAGAAGATTGATACCGTTGTCTTCGATAGAGCTGGCTATATTTATCATGGAAGAGTTAAAGCTCTTGCCGAAGCTGCAAGAAGTGCAGGCTTAAAATTCTAGGAGATCACTTATGGAAAATGAAAACAAAGTAGAAGTTGCTCAAGAAGAGCAAGTTAAAACTGAAGCCCCTCAAACCGAAAACGTTGAAGGACAAGAAAAAGCTCATGACCAACGTGGTCCAAAAAACGGTAGAAATGATCGTAAAGGTGGAAAACGTCCTTTCAACAACAAAAACAGAAAACCTGAAAATAAGGAATATGAAGAAAGAGTAGTTTACATTAATAGAGTCACCAAAGTTGTTAAAGGTGGTAAAAGAATGAAATTTAGTGCTCTTGTTGTTGTTGGAAATCATAAGGGTAAATATGGATTCGCTATGTGTAAGAGCGGCGAAGTCCCAGATGCAATCAAGAAAGCTGTTGATAAATCAAAACGTAATCTTTACGAAATTAAACTTGTTGGTAATGCAAAAACCATTGCCCATGATGTTATCGGAAAATATGGTGCAACCACAGTTTTCTTAAAACCAGCTTCAGAAGGTACTGGAATTATTGCTGGCGGACCTGTCCGTGCTATTTTAGAACTTTGTGGCGTTAATAACGTTTATTCAAAAGTTTATGGTTCTAGAACTTCAGTCAACGTAATCAGAGCAACAAATGCTGCTTTAAATCAATTAAAAGATTATAAATCAGTTCAAGCTTTACGTGGATTTGGCGTAGAAGAAGGAGGAAAAGACGATGTTAAATAACTTAAAACCTGCTTCAGGCAGCCGTAAAAAGAAAATCAGAAGATGTAGAGGTCTTGGAAGCGGACTTGGAAAGAATGGTGGATCTGGTAACAAAGGTCAAAATTCTAGAACAGGTGGCGGAGTCGCTTTAGGATTTGAAGGTGGACAAAACCCACTTTGGAGAAGATTACCAAAGAGAGGTACCGGTTTTAAATCACATTGCCATGTCACTTATGCCGTCGTTTCTTTAACCGATATCAATGAAAAGTTCAATGATGGTGATGTTGTTACCACAACCGAACTTATCGAAAAAGGATTAGTTAAAAAAGAACTTTACGGAACTAAAATTTTAAATGGTAATTTAACCAAGAAACTTACAATTAAAGCTGATAAGTTCAGCGAAAGTGCACTCGAGACTATTAAAAATGCAGGTTCGACTGCAGAAGTTGTTGAGTAAAATATTAATCAGTTTTATATTATTAAATATTGTAGGATTTTTTAAATGAGGAAGTTCATTGAAGTATTTAAAAACAAAGAAGTTGTTAATCGTATATTCTTTACGATAATGATTTTATTTGTCTTTAGAATTGGCGCAGCTATTACAGTTCCTGGCATCGATGTCAGTCAACTTAATGAGCAAATTAGTGGTAGTAATAGTATTTTAGCTATCATGAATTTACTTGGTGGCGGTGCTTTAAGTAACTTTAGTGTATTTGCTCTAGGTGTTTCACCTTATATTACAGCTCAAATTATTATTCAACTTTTAAGTATGGATGTTCTTCCAGCCTTGACCGAACTTACAAAGCAAGGTCAATATGGTCGTAAAAAGATCGAAATGGCTACAAGATACCTTACTTTAATGCTTGGAGCTGTTCAAGGCTATGGTATTATTCAAACTGCGAAGAATGTTAGTTGGATATCATTAACGATGGAAGAAAATTTCTTCACATATGCCTACATTGTTACAGTTTTAATTGCTGGAACAATGCTTGTTATGTGGCTTGGCGACCAAATCACTGATAAAGGCGTTGGTAATGGTATATCAATTATCATTTTTGCAGGTATTGTTGTTTCCCTTCCTAACCAAATCACAACAGCATTCTCCAAATGGATCTTATCTAGTTGGAGTTTAGGAAGTACAGAGGCAAGTTTAGGTGTATTTAGATTTATTCTTTATATATTAGCGCTTGTCGCAATTATTGCCTTTGTTACATTTATTGAATTAAGTAAACGTAAAATTCCTGTTCAACATAGTTCAAGAAGTGGCGGTAGCGAAAAAATGAGTAGAGCCAGTTTCTTACCAATTAAGGTAAATAGTGCTGGTGTTATCCCTGTTATTTTTGCCTCATCAATCTTAACTGCACCTAGTATTATCGCTTCATTTATTTCAAGCGATGCTGCTAATGCAAGTTGGCTTGATGTCTTCAATTATGCAAAATTAACTGATATGGGGAATGGAATTTATTTCCCATGGGGCTTAATCATTTATATAGTACTTGTCTTTGCGTTCACTTTCTTCTATTCGAATTTACAAATTAATCCAGAAAGAATGGCAGAAGACTTTAAGAAAAACGGAAGTTATATTCCTGGAATTAGACCAGGCGTTGAAACTGAACGTTATGTTAGAAAAGTCTTAAACCGTGTTACTTTAATTGGTGCTTTATCTCTTTGCTTTATTAGCGCACTTCCAGTTATCTTAACTTTAACTGGAGCATTTGGTAGCGATTCTAGTTTAGCAATTGGTGGAACCGGATTAATTATCGTTGTTGGTGTTGCTATTGAAATCAGTAAACAGATCGATGGTCTTATTGCTGGTAAATCATATGATGAAGTTATGGGAGGAATGTAATTTATGTTTCGTTCAATTATTCTACTTGGGGCACCAGGTGCTGGAAAAGGCACCAATGCTAAAAGAATAACGAAAGAGTATAATATTCCCCATATCTCCACAGGTGATATGTTTAGAGAAGCAATAAAAAACCATACTAAACTTGGTGAAGAAGCTAGTAGCTATATGCAAAAAGGTCTTCTTGTTCCTGATTCAATTACAATTGGATTAGTCAAAGAAAGACTTAGCAAAGACGATTGCAAAAATGGATTTTTACTTGATGGTTTTCCAAGAAATGTTTCACAAGCTGAAGCACTTAGCGAAATTGGTAAAGATCTTAATCGTCCAATTAATTATGTTATAGACATTGATGTTCCAGAATCTGTTTTAAAAGATAGAATCTGTGGCAGACGTGTTTGTAAAGTATGTGGCGCTCCATACCACATTACTAATATGAAATCAAAAGTCGAAGGTGTTTGCGACTTATGTGGAGGAGAGCTTATTCAAAGAAAAGATGATAATGAAGAAGCTTTAAAGGTTCGACTTAGTGAGTATCATAAGCAAACAGAACCTTTAATTAAGTATTATTCTGAAGTTCTTCATACCATTGATGGTACAAAGAATTTAGATGAATTACTTAAAGATATTAAAGATATCTTAGGAGAGTAGTAATCTTGATTATTGAAAAATCTCCACGAGAAATTGCTTTAATGAAAGAAGCTGGGGAAGTTTTAATAGGTTTATTTGATTTATTAGAAGAAAACACTGTACCTGGCAAAACTACCAAAGAACTTGATAAACTTGCTAGAAAGTATATCCTCTCAAAAGGAGGATATCCTTCTAGTTATCATTATGAAGGGTTCCCTGGTAATATCTGCATCTCAGTCAATGATACTTTAATTCATGGCATCCCAAGTGATAAAATCGTTTTAAAAGAAGGCGATATCGTGAGTTATGATTGCATGTGTACAAAACATGGTTACGTTGCAGATGCTTGTCGTACTTTTCCAGTTGGTAAGATAAGCGATGAAGCTAAAAGACTTATTGAAGTAACAAGAAATTGTTTCTTTAATGCAGTTAAGTTAGTAAAACCTGGAATTCATCTTGGCGTCATTAGTCACGAAATCGAAAAAACAGCTAAAGAAGCTGGATATACGGTGACTCCACTTTATACAGGACATGGAGTTGGAAGAGAAGTTCATGAAGATCCATATGTTCCAAATTGTGGCAAAGTAACAGAAGGACCTATTTTAAGAAAAGGAATGACTATTGCAATTGAACCAATGGTTAATGAAGGCAAAGTTGATCTAATTACTTTAAAAGATGGTTGGACTGTTAAGACTAAAGATGGAAAGTTATCTTGTCACTATGAAAATACGGTCGTAGTCACGGATGACGGTTATGAGATTATCACTTTAAAAAAGGAGAATTAAATGGCTAAACAAGATGTTATTACCGTCGAGGCGGTTGTTGTTGAAAGTTTACCTAATTGTAATTTCAAGGTAAAGCTTGAAAACGATGTTGTAATTCATGCCACTGTTTCTGGTAAAATCCGTATGCATTACATTCGCATTTTACCAGGTGATCGAGTTACTATTGAATTATCGCCTTATGATTTAAACAATGGCAGAATTGTTTTTAGACATAAGTAGTCTAAAGGAAATAGGAGAAAAAAGATGAAAGTTAGACCATCAGTTAAACCTATTTGTGACAAGTGCAGAGTCATTAAAAGACATGGTGTTGTTATGGTAATTTGTAGCAATCCAAAGCACAAACAAAGACAAGGTTAATTTTTGAAAGGAAGAAGATAAGATATGGCACGTATTGTTGGTGTTGATATTCCAAATGAGAAAATTGTTAGAGTCTCATTAACTTATATTTATGGTATCGGCGACACCTTAGCAAAACAAATTTGTGAAACAGCAAAAGTTGATCCACAAAAGAGAGTTAAGGATTTAACCGAAGAAGAAACTGCAGCAATTAGAGCTGCAATTGGTCACCACAAAGTTGAAGGTGATTTACGTAGAGAGCAAATGCTCAATATTAAAAGATTACAAGAAATTGGCTGCTATAGAGGTATTAGACATAGAAGAGGTCTTCCAGTAAGAGGACAAAGAACTAAGACTAATGCTCGTACTCGTAAAGGTCCACGTAAGACAATTGCGAATAAGAAGGAAGCCGTTAAGTAATAGGGGAGGAATGAATTTATGGCAAAGAAACAAACTACCCGTAAGAAGAAAATTAAGAGATCGTATTCGAAAGCTGTTGCTCACATTCACGCATCATTCAATAACACAATTGTTACTATTACAGATGAACAAGGAAACGTTATTGCTTGGAGTAGCACAGGTGTTTTAGGCTTTAAAGGTGCTAAAAAATCTACACCATTTGCTGCTCAAAGTGCTGCTGAAGCTGCAGGAAAGAGTGCTTTTGAACAAGGTATTAGAACTGTTGATGTTGATGTTAAAGGGCCAGGCGCTGGTAGAGAAAGCGCAATTAGAGCTTTAACTAATGCTGGTTTAACTGTTACCAGTATCAATGATTCAACTCCAATCCCACATAACGGATGCCGTCCACCAAAGAGACCAAGAGGATAATAGAGATATATGGCAGAGAACGAAATTAAAATTGCTCATCCTTTTGAAAAATGTAATTTCAGATTAGCATTTGAATCTCAAGAAGAGAACTATGCTAAAATTGTTGCTGAACCATTAGAAAAAGGATTTGGTATTACTGTTGGTAATGCCTTACGTAGAGTCTTATTAAGCGCTTTACCTGGAACTTCGGTCTATGCGGTAGAAGTTGAAGGTGCAGTTCATGAATTTACTGCATTAGATGGTGTTGAAGAAGATTTAACTCAAATCATTCTTAATTTAAAAGAATTAGTTATTAAATCTGACACAATAGGTGAAGCTGAATATGTTGTAAATGTTGATGCTAGAGGTCCACGAACTTTATATGCTGGGGATCTTGCTTGCCCAACAGGAATTGAAGTTATTAATAAAGATTTAGTTATTTGTCACGTTGCTGATGGTGGTCATTTAAAGATGACACTCCATATTAGAAATGGTCGTGGATTTGCTACTAGTGAAGAAAACAAAGTATATCCTCTTCCAATTCACTCAATTGCAACAGATAGTAACTATTCTCCAATTAATCGTGTTAATTATAAAGTTGAAGGAACCCGTGTTGGACATGATTCAAGATACGATAAATTAACTCTCGAAGTTTGGACAAATGGTGCAATTACTCCAATTGATGCAATTGCGCTTGCAACAAAGATCTTAATGAACTATTTATCAAATTTCTTAGATTTAAATAAAGGATTTGATGAACTTGGTTTAACAAAAGATCCAGAAGTTAAGAAAGAACAAACATTTGAAAATGTTTCAATTGAAGATTTAGATTTCAGCGTAAGATCAAGCAATTGTTTAAAGAGAGCTGGTATTACAACTGTCGCTGAATTAACAGAGAAGAGTGAAGCTGAAATGATGAAGGTTAGAAACTTAGGTAAGAAATCCCTTAAAGAAGTTAAGGAAAAACTTGCAAGTATGGGTTTATCCTTCAAAGATAGCAAGGAGGAATAGACAATGCAAATCGGAAGAAAGAATGTCCATGGTAAAGGTGGCGTTAGATTCAAGACACCTTATACATCTAGCAAAAAGAAAGCTCAAGTTCGTAATTTAGTTACTGAACTTATAGTTTACGAAAAAGTAACTTGTACTAAAGGAATGACCAAAGATGTTATTAAAGAATTTGATCATTTAGTTACCTTAGCTAAAAAAGGTGATCAACATAGCAAACGTTTAGCAGCAGCTGTTGTTAAACAATATAACGTTGATGAAAATACAACTGCATTAGATAAGTTATTTAATGATTTAGCAAAACAATTTGCAAATCGTAACGGCGGTTATTTAAGAGTCTTAAAACTTGAAAACCGTAAAGGAGATAATGCTCCTGTTAATATGCTTGTTTATAGCAAGTAATTATTAAAAAAATAAGCTCTCAAAATTTGAGAGCTTTTTATGTGGGAAAAAGATGGGTTTTTAAAAAAGAGGCCGAAACGTATATGAAATTCGAAAGAAGTGCAAGTATGATGCCTCTATCAAAAACTGCGCACCATATATGAAACTTTTCAAAATTCATTGTCAAAAACGCATTAAATTTTGTAAATGCATAATTTTCCTTTATATTGATGATGGAGGTAGAAATTATGGAATATAGAAAAGTTACTATTATTGGAGATGGTGCTGTTGGATCTACTACTGCGTATACCTTATTAATGAAAAAGTATATTAATGAAATTTGCATTATTGATTTAAATAAGGAAAAAGTCGAAGGTGACATATTAGATATGAATCAAGGTATGTCATTTGTTTCGAGTAAGAAAATTAAAGTTGGAACTTATGAAGATATTAAAGATTCAAGTTTAGTTATTATTACAGCAGGGGCTGCTCAAAAAGATGGAGAAACTAGACTTGATTTATTAAATAAAAACATACATATCTTTGAGTCAATTCTTTCACAAGTTAAACCTAATTTAAATGACAATTCAATTATTTTGGTTGTTTCAAACCCTGTTGATATTTTAAGTTATTATACTTATAAATATTTAGGAATTGATGAAAGAAGAGTCATTGGTAGTGGAACTGTTTTGGATTCTAGTCGTTTAAAAGTTTTATTAAGTGAAGATACTCATATTGATCCTAAAAATATTCATGCTTATGTAATTGGAGAACATGGTGATTCAGAAGTTGTTGCTTTTAGTGCATCATCAATTGCTGGAATACCTATGAAAGAATATTGCAAACAATGCAAAAAATGCGATTTAAAGAAACTTGAAAATTTAGAAGAAATTTCTAAATCAGTTAAAAATGCAGCATATGAAATTATTAAGAAAAAGGGCGCAACATTTTATGCTATTGCTTTATCAGTAGAAAAAATTACTGATGTTATTTTAAATGATACCCATAGTGTTTTAACTGTTAGTAGTTATATTAAGGACGCTTTTAATGGTCAAATTAAAGATGTTTATATTTCACTTCCATGTGTAGTTTCTAGAAGCGGAATAGAAAGAAGATTAGATGTCAATTATTCTTTAGATGAAGGAG